>JABGPV010000880.1 GCA_018644785.1 Deltaproteobacteria bacterium
AACACCCCTTTAATACGAGGGGAAAACCGATTTCTTCCATGGCCGCCCGTAAACCGTTTTCATCGGTGACCGTCCGTTCCCGGGTAACGGGAATGTGGTACGCTTCCAGAACCTGTTTTGACTCATATTCGGAAAGGGCGGCTCGGCCCTCTTCAGCGGCTTTTTGTAGAACTTTCATGTGTTCCTCCCAAATGTTTCTGCTGCATTGTTTTGTAATCGTTCACAGGGTGCAGTTGTCAGGGTGCAGAAAAACCAGCTTCGATTCCGACTCAATCATTTTGATTAAATTAGGCCAACCAACATGAATGATAATCCTCCGGTTTTTCGGGGTCCATTCAAAACTTCTGAATCTTCGATTTTCATCCTGCCCCCTGACAACTGCCCCCTGCACCCTTTGAATGTTAATATGATTTCAGCTTTTTTCCATAGCGCTGATGTGATAAGAGTTGGTGGCACAATAGAAAAATCACCGATGTTTGTCAATCATTGGAAATGCGCTTTCGGGAATGTCGAAAGGGCCCGTGACCCCATATGAACACACATATTT
>JABGPV010000881.1 GCA_018644785.1 Deltaproteobacteria bacterium
CTGGTGAACATGCGCTTCCTCGACGCCGTCGAGGGACTGGAATACACCTACCTGTTCGGCATCTTCGCCTTCCTCATCTCCATCTCCGCCTATCTTTCCTACGACTTCGCCCAGACCCATAAAGACCTGGAGGCCCGACTCGTCCAGGTGCGGGAGCTCTCCGCCGAACTGGAGCAGCGGGTCGAGGACCGCACCCGGGAGCTGGCCGGGGCCAACCACCAGCTGGAAGTGGCCAAGGAGGAAGCCGACCTGGCCAACCAGGCCAAGTCCAGGTTCCTGGCCAATATGAGCCACGAGATCCGCACCCCCATGAACGCCATCCTCGGCTACGCCCAGATCCTGCAGCGCAGCTCCATCCTCTCCGCTCCCCACCGCGGCGCCGTGGAGACCATACAGCGCAGCGGCGAGCATCTGCTGGATCTGATCAACGACGTTCTCGACCTTTCCAAAATCGAAGCCGGTCGCATGGAGCTCAACCCCACCGACTTCGACCTCACTCGCCTGCTCGAGAGCCTGGAGGCGATGTTCGCCGTCCGCTGCGCTCAA
>JABGPV010000882.1 GCA_018644785.1 Deltaproteobacteria bacterium
CTCTGGAAGCATCCAATATCCAAAATCAAATGTTTTGTTTTCTTTAATTTGATCATATGATTGACTTAAACCATAACTAACAATTTGCTCATCATAATATGCAACAATTAGTACTTGGATGCTTTTTGTCCTTTCATCCATGTTTTTGATAGTACCAAATATTCCATTATGTGTAATTTCAGTGGAATTAATTGAAAGATTATCAAAAATTTGTGTTTCTCCACAACTTATGTGTGTGTTTTGATCTATTTTTCCAATTTTTAATATTGCTCTGCCAAATTTTTTATCTAAATCTGAAATTAAATCAATATCCTCAAAAGAAATATAATTTATTCCTTCACCTACAGCTTCAAAAAAATTCTGATTAACAGTTTTTTTATCATCTTTAACAAACATTTGATTTGCTAAAGTATTCTCTTTTGCATATTTTTTCAATTTACCTGGAATAATTTTATCCCACATTGCTTCAGGTTTACCTTCTTTTTTAAGGTCTTCTCTAGCAAATTCTTCTTCTTTTTCAAGATTTTCTTTTGGAATATCACTTTC
>JABGPV010000883.1 GCA_018644785.1 Deltaproteobacteria bacterium
CAGCATATCCTGATTCGGGATAAAGAAAGGGCCGGCCATGTGGATGAAGTTGCGGTTGGAAAAGGGGCAGTTCTAAAACTACCGGAAATCTGAAAACCCCTTCAATACAAATTCCGTGAAATTCCGAAATTCCGTGAAATTCCGCGCGAAATTCCGGGGACACAATACAAAATTATTGATTTCCCCTTTCTTCCCATGGGCCTTTCGGTCCGGTCTTTTATTCCGGAGTTGTTTTCCCAACAACACCTCAAGCTTATCAATGCGCAGATCACTCCCAAGAGGCCTGCCAGTTCGCTCATGCTGACGGAGTTCCTGATATTTTTTCTCCTGAAGTTCGTCTTTAAAAAATTAAGTATTGTGTCCCCAGAACTTTCCCCAAGCCCGTCACTCCCGCATTCGCGGGAATGACGAAAACGGGCCTTTTCTGATGTTCTGGAAGACAACGTCAGGTTGATGAATCGCCTGAGGAATAATGCTCATACATGGTTCAACTTCCGGATGGCCAATTGGCGAAGTGGAAAGAATTTTTTCTTGCCAAACAGTTCG
>JABGPV010000884.1 GCA_018644785.1 Deltaproteobacteria bacterium
GGTTATTTCATCGGCCAATTCCGGTATCTCGGGCAAATACATGCCACCGCCCTCCACCGAATAAACGAGACTGGCCAGATGACATGCTCCCCTGGCGGAAACCGCATAGGCCAACCCATGGCCGTGCGATCCTCTTGGATCATGCATGGGCGCTTCAAGACCTTTGACCGTCGTCAGGAAGTCCCGAGCGTTGCCGCCAATCTGTTCCGCCGCTTTGGCGCTTCCTTCAGACAAAATCGAACCAATCCCCTCTCGTTTCCCTATTTTTTCCACCATGGCGACAATCGCCTCTGAATTGCCCCACGTCAGGTTTAGGCCATCGGTATCTTCTTTATTTATCAAGCCGTTTTCAAAGCATTCCATAGCAAAGGCGATGGTGGACCCGCAAGTGATAGTGTCCATGCCATAGCGATTACAAATATCGTTTGCCTTGCCGATAGACTCCAAACTGGCGTTCAGACACATGGTCCCAAAAGTGGCAACGGTTTCATATTCGGGGCCAGGTCCTTTAGCAAATTTGAACGTTCCCTCTTTCACCTCCGCCT
>JABGPV010000885.1:0-279 GCA_018644785.1 Deltaproteobacteria bacterium
GAAATGGTAGCTGAAATTAGAGCATTCTTAGACAAAATTTACAACTCTTACGGCAAGCAGGAAGACTTAAATGCCTTTAATGATGAAGAGATTATTGAGTTAGCTAAAAACCTAAGAGGCGGTGTGCCAATGGCAACACCGGTATTTGATGGTATTAAAGAGCAAGATATTAAGTCATTACTTAAACTTGCAGATTTACCTGAGTCAGGACAAGAGCAATTATATGATGGCCGTACCGGTGAGGCGTTTGATCGTCCTGTTACGGTTGGCTACATGCAT
>JABGPV010000885.1:289-544 GCA_018644785.1 Deltaproteobacteria bacterium
GAAATGGTAGCTGAAATTAGAGCATTCTTAGACAAAATTTACAACTCTTACGGCAAGCAGGAAGACTTAAATGCCTTTAATGATGAAGAGATTATTGAGTTAGCTAAAAACCTAAGAGGCGGTGTGCCAATGGCAACACCGGTATTTGATGGTATTAAAGAGCAAGATATTAAGTCACTACTTAAACTTGCAGATTTACCTGAGTCAGGACAAGAGCAATTATATGATGGTCGTACCGGTGAGGCGTTTGATCGT
>JABGPV010000886.1 GCA_018644785.1 Deltaproteobacteria bacterium
CGTTTTTCATCCATTGTGGATATTCCCCACGAGATGGCGGCCCAGGCACTTTATCAGATGTATCGCCTCATGCTTCAACAGGTGGGAATGAACCCGTTCACCGAACGGGAAGAGACCCTCCAATCCGGTCCTTACAACCTGCTTTTCACCCGGGATTGGATGTTGCTGGTCCCCCGATCAAGGGAATTCTTTGAATCCATCTCTGTCAATGCTCTGGGGTTTGCCGGCGCAATGCTGGCCCGTAACCCGGAAGAAATGGATCTCATTCAAAATAAAGGGGGGATGGGAATACTGAAACATACCGCCATCGCACGACCGTAGGGGCGCCCCTCATGGGTGCCCATGTAATGGGTGTCCAAACAGGGCAACCACAAGGGATTGCCCCTACTTCTTTTTTTTCTGTTCGCTGGCCAGATGGACTTCGGATTCCACGGGATTGGTGGCATGCAGTCTTTCTCTGGCATCCTTCACCTCTTCTTCGGTGCCATGAAAGATAACCAGGAATTTATCGGCTTTGACCGCTGTTTCATACTTGACCACGCTG
>JABGPV010000887.1 GCA_018644785.1 Deltaproteobacteria bacterium
CCCTGTGGGCCTCGATTACAGGATTGTCTCCCCTCTAAAACGGTTTTCCTGCTTGTCGCCGTCTGCGGACACCTACCGCACATACCCAGGGCTAGAAGATGAACATCGAACATCGAATGTGAGGGGATGGGGACGTACTTCCGCTATTTATACTTCATTTCTCCAATTCTTCCTTAACGGCGAGGCCCAGGTTTTTGAGAAGAAAGGGCTTTTTCAGACAGACGCCCGCGCCCAGGCGCTGGAGTTCGGTGACGCGGCGGGTTTCGGAGAATCCGCTGGCAATGATGGCTTTCTGACCGGGGTGCAGTGCAAGGATTTTCCGGTAGGTATCGAGGCCGTCCATACCCGGGTCCCTTACATCATCCACAATCAAGATCGATTCTCCATTGCCCATGATGGACGAAATGGAGAGCCCGGTTTTATCTTCAGGCAATTCTCGGGGAATGGCGGGAAAATAGAGCGTAAAAACGGTGCCCCTCCCCTGCCTGTTTTGAACATCGATATACCCTTTGTGGTCCTCCACGAATTCCGGGGACGTCTTATC
>JABGPV010000888.1 GCA_018644785.1 Deltaproteobacteria bacterium
CGGGCCACCTCCAGAGAACGCCCGAAAAGTTTTTCGTGAGCAGGGTTGACATAGATAAGCCGCCCACCCGGCTCGCTGACCGAAATGGCTTCGTTTGAGGCGACAACAACATCCTTGAAAAAATCCGGATTTCTTCCGGATTTATCAACATCATCATCTATCAACAATGTTTTATGCTTTTTCATAACTATCGTTCCTTTTGGCAGGGAGGCATCCTTCATAAGGGCACAAAAATAGTTTACACTTTGTTTTGTTCGCTGTTTTGAATTTCCAGTTTCAGCATCCGATTTTCAGGCTCGATATTCGAATTTTAATCCAATATTACAAATTACGCAGCAAAAAAGTGTAAACCGACAAATGAAGGATGCCGAATTATACCACTTTTTTACCAAAATCAACCTCCGAACTCAGCTTTGAGTCAAAATTCTGACGCATTCCTCGTTCCCACGCTCTGCGTAGGATCGAGGAAACTCTCAACAACCGTGATTTGCTCCCCCAGTCCGATGATGGAATCATGGGGCACAGCAACTGGCACAAAACTTGA
>JABGPV010000889.1 GCA_018644785.1 Deltaproteobacteria bacterium
ACTTCCGGGGGAACCCGGTCCCACATGATTTTGGCATTGGTACCGAGTCCCCCCAGGTATAGCTCGGTGTCCTTCGGGTCCGTCAGGACCCTCTCGATCTTTCCAGTGGTTAAATCGATCTCTAAATTAAACCCTGTCTCTGCGTATCTCATCCCCTTCCCTTCCAAGTAACCTGAATGCGCGGAATCTTCAGGATTATAATTTCTTATGCAGTCTTCCTTCAAGTAATATTCGTCGCTGAATGTATTTTTAGCAGTAACGTTTAGATCTTTATGGAAGTGATGGACTTTTGAAAGAATTTTTGGTTGTATGCTAATCAAAATCAAATATCAAAAAGGAGAACAAAATGAAACGAACACTGATGGTATTGATCACGTTGGGTATGATGTCGCTGCTTTCCACCCATGCCGCTGCGGAAGAGAGCCTTGTCCAGTCTGTGGCCGAAGGTTGCAAGGTAGAACTTGAGAGGTACTGTGGGAACGTGACAGTTGGGCAAGGCCGTGTTTTGGCCTGCCTTTATGCATACGGCGACAAGCTGTCCC
>JABGPV010000089.1 GCA_018644785.1 Deltaproteobacteria bacterium
CTTCCTCAACCAGGTATCTCAGGTCAAAAGAGATCACTTCAATCTCAAGCTTTCCCGCCTCTATCTTGGAAAAATCAAGAACGCGATTGATCACTTCCAACAGAGCGTCGGCTTCCGTATTGATCGTATGAAAGATGTTCTTTTGGTCATCATCAAGGCCGGTATCCATGGCCAATTCCGCCATGCCGATGATACCGTTTAAAGGGGTCCTTATCTCATGGCTCATGTTGGCAAGAAATTCGCTTTTGGCGCGGGTGGCTTCTTCGGCCTGCCTCTTTTTTTCAATAAGTTCTTCTTCCATTTTTTTTCTCTTAGAAACATCACGAAGAATACCCCTAAACCCGACAGGTCGACCCTTCGGGCTTCTCATTAGAGAAATAGAAGTCTCCATAAATCGCATTTTCCCGTCTTTCCTGATCACTTCCCACTCAAGCCCTTTGGCCGATATTCCCATTTCATAAACTTTATTGTATTCTTCATATAGCCTTTGAGCATTCTTTTCGTCTGTATATTCACGGTTGTTTAGCCCCATTAATTCATCTTCAGAATACCCTGTTATTCTACATACGGAATCATTAAAAAAGGTCATGTTTCCGGCGAGATCAACTTCGTAATATCCATCCTCAATATTTTCTAAAATAGTACGGTATTTCTCTTCCGACTTCCTCAAAGCATCTGTTCTTTCTTCAACCATCTCTTCCAGCTTCTCGCTGTACTGCCTGATCGTTTCCTCCACCCGCTTCCGTTCGGTCACATCCCGGATAATGCCCCTGAACCCGATGGGCCGGCCATTTCCATCTTTCATAAGGGATACGGATGTTTCTACCTCTTTTTCGATGCCATCCTTCTCAATTGTATATTCAAGTCCATTGATCGGTACGCCTGTTTGAAATATCCCCACATAGGCCTTGTACAATCTCCCGGCGGTTTCTTGATCCATATACTCACGGTTGTTCAGCCCCATTAATTCGGTTTCAGGGATTCCGGTAATCCTGCATAATGCATCATTGAAGAAGGTTAAACTTCCGGTAAGGTCAACCTCAAAATAGCCGTCTTCGATGTTTTCAAGGATGGTGCGATACTTCTCTTCGCTCTCCCGCAAAGATTCTTCCGCTCGCCTGCGCTCCGCAATCTCTTTCCGGGATTCTTCATACAACCGTGCATTCTCAATGGCTGTCCCTGCAGACGCGGCCAGGGACTCCAGCAACATCAAGTGTGCGGTCTCAAAGCGCTCAATTTCCGTATCCACTACTTGGATCACGCCGATCAGTTCTCCCTTGGCCTTCATGGGGACACAAAGGCAAGAGCGTAGTTCCATCCCTGTTTGTTGGTCCAGCTCCCTGGAGTGGCGGGTATCGGTCCGCATATCCCGCACGATAAGGCTCTCGCCCTGTTGGGCCACCCATCCGACAAAACCTTCCCCGGAAGACAGGCGCCAGCCGCGGACAACAGTAGCGTAAGGTCCCGTGGCCTGAAGACAGCGCAGTTCTGAAGTGTTTTTCTCCGTCAACCATATGGAGCAACCCACCACATTCATCAACTTGGCAACCTCACTCAGGACAGCCTCAAGCACCTTATCCAGCTCGAGAACGGAGTTGAAGGTCCGGGTGGTCCGGTTAATAAACAATAGTTCACGGTTCCGCTGTTGCAATGTTTCTTCTGCCCGTTTTCGCGCCTGAAAAAGGTCGTCAACATCTTCCTTGATTATTGCCAGAGCATCATAGACCGACTTGAAGGGATGGGAATCGCTCATGCCTTCCCATGCAGCTCCTTCCTGGTCCCAGTTTATGATGCCCATGAATTCTAAAAATTCATCGCAGTAATTCCTTATTTTCTCGTCCTGAGGCGTTTCTTCCGTCCTTCTTTTCATTTTGGGAATTCGGGTTTCAGGCCCTCTTCTCTTTTCTCTTTCAATGATTGCTATTGCTTCTTCAAGATCATGGGCAGTGGTGACAGGGATAGGGACAAATTGTTTGCTGAAACCGATGATTGTTTTCATGAATTTGTTCAGTCCGAATACCACCGATAATTTGCAGGGGACTTTCCTGTTCAAATCTTTAGTGCCGTCAATATACATCTTCCTGGCTTTCCATGTGGTTTTTTCCAGGTTTTCCCAGTTGATGATGCGATAGTAATATCCTTTTGCCGTTAAGCCCGCTTCTTCAAGGACCTTTTCATTAAGATCGAAGAACTTGTCTATATAAGCCTCTTTCATGGACCCGTGGGCAACAGTATATAGGATGTCGTCTCCTATCAGTTCAAACCGGATACCGTAATTCTCCAATTCAAAGTGCCATTCATCCTTTGTAAATCTCTTGTATTGCCTGATGCCTACGGCGATTCCGTTTTGTTCAAGCACATTAACTGCATTTTCTGCAGCTTCTCTGTAGTCCTTGACCGCTCCCACGGGAGCAGATGGTTTGTGTAATCTTACACCCACATCGAACATCAATCTTATCGTCAAGGGCGCATTAAATACCCAAAACCCGACGAGGCTGCCCTCATTCGTCTCTTTAAGAAGCAGATTTGTCAATATCATGCGGCTTTTTTTCGACGGTTTCCGTGCAATCAGACTATGGTCCCGAATCTCGGCATATCGCTTACCCTTGAGGTCCACATCTTTCAAGACCTTTTCACGCTCTTCAATAAGTCTCCGGGTGCCTGCATCAGTAATAATGCCATTGGGGGCTACTCGCAGTATCGCATTCCCGATTATGCTGAAAGATACGGAATAATTGTCATCAATAGGGATATGGGTCCATTCGGGTCTCGTTGTAATAGGCAAGGACGTGATGGGACAGACAGATTTTTCGTCAGAAGGAAAAACATTTATTGGAACATCATTTTTAGATGAAGAAATGACGGGTTTATCTTCCTGAGCGTTTCCTTTTGATTGTATCTCGAGGGCAAGCCTGACCGCCTCGGAATAATCATCCACGATATGCACGGGAAATTTAACCATACGCAAGGTTTTACCCATTTTAACGCTCATCTTGAACATGGTTGAAACGTTGCAAAAGATTACACCCGAAATTCGCTTTCGCGCCTGCATTTCGTCCATATAGATTTTGCGTGCCCCAAGGGAAGCGCCCTGGAAATTCGACCAGTCCTCTATGTGAATATATTGCTCTCCCCCGGAAATCGCCTCGGCAGGCACGCGATCCGTCAACTTCAAAACATTTATCTGGTTCTTCAGGGTTACGTATCCGGACGGCTGCACCCGAAGGATGTTGTCGCCTACGATACTTACCGTTACCCTGTAATCCTTGCCGAAACTGACATCCGTCCATTCAGGTTTCCGTAGGACAGGCAGACCTGTCACGGGACAGACATCACCGTGGATTTGTCCAATATCTCTATCTTTATCAGAATTCATGTCCATATCCGGAACTGCGGAACGGGGGGGCAGCCCTGTACCTTCCTTATGGTTCATGATCCTATTCCCCCTTTTCCAGCGAATACGCTTCCAGCAAACGAAATTCCCTTTCCATTCTTTCAAACACTTCAAACCCACCATCCAGGACACCGGATCGTCCGATGGTTTCAAGCTCAAGGGCCACCCCTGACAGGGCATTCGCCCTCAGGATGCCGGAACCGCCCTTGATGGCATGGGCCTCTTCCCGGACCCTTTCCGTATCTCCGCTTTTAAGGGCCTGCCGCAAGGTTTGCATTTGCGTTTTGGCCCGTTCCAGGAAACCGTTCAAAACCGACATCAAAAATTCCCGGTCGCCCTCATACTCCGCCAGGGCCTTTTCGTAGTCCATGGGCGTATCAACGGAACGTATTTCGTGTCCGGATTCCACCGTTTCGCCCTTCCCGCCGGACACGGCAAGGATGTCACCGCCGATTCGGGTTTGATCCGCGTCCTTCTCCCCGGGGTTTGAACGAACCCATTTGTCCACAATGGCCAGAAGAGAACGCTTGGTCAGGGGCTTGGCAATATAATCGTCGGTTCCCGCCTCCATGCACTTCTCCCTGTCGCCGCTCATGGCATTGGCGGTCATGGCCACGATGGGAACCCGTGCCGCATTCATAATGGCTGCGCCTCCGGCAGCGCCTTTTAATTCATGTTCACGAATTCTTGCCGTGGCCTCATAACCGTTCATGACAGGCATCTGCATATCCATTAAAATGATATCATAGGTGCCGCGCTTAAACGCCTCCAACCCCTGTTTGCCGTTTTCAGCCAGATCCACATGATAACCCGCACCACGCAAATGCCGCATGGCAACCTGCTGATTGGTGGGATAATCCTCAACGAGAAGGATCTTTCCATTCTTTCGATTTCCCTCGGCTAGGGTATGTTTGGTGATCAGGCTCGGAATTTTGTCCTCCGGCAACCGCGGAAAAGATCCCAGAACGGACAAAATGGCTTGATGCAGTTCATCCCGCCGAACCGGCTTGCCGAGGTAGGCTGAAATACCCATATCCCGGCATTTGTTGCGGTCCCCCGGCTGGCCCATAGAGGTCAGGATAATGATGGGAACACCGGCGCCGGCCTCAATTTTTCGAATGTTTCGAACCAGTTCAAAACCATCCATTCCCGGCATCTGAACATCCGTCAAGATCAGATCAAAAGACCCTGTCGATGATGCGGACGTCCCTAACATATCCAAGGCCTCAAAACCGTCCTCCGCCTCCACGGGCATACAACCCCAGAATTTGAGATATTCCAACAGGATAAATCGGTTGGTCCGGTTATCGTCCACCATCAACACCCGCGTACCGGCCAGGTTAACAGGGTGTTTCAGCAATAGCTTTTCCGGTTCTTCCGGTTTTGGTAAAGTAATGGTGAACCAGAACGTACTCCCCTTCCCCTCCTCGCTTTCCAGACCAATTTCTCCTCCCATCAGTTCCACCAGTTCTTTACAAATGGTGGTGCCCAACCCGGTCCCGCCGTATCGCCGGGTGGTTGAACCATCAACCTGGGTAAAGACTTCAAATATGGATGCTTGCCTGTCTTTGGGGATGCCGATGCCGGTGTCCGTCACCGAAAATCGAATCTTTACCCGGTTCGGAAGATTCTCGATCATCTCCCCCTTGACAAAGATCTCTCCCTCATCGGTGAATTTCAGGGCATTTGCGACCAGATTGACCAGGATCTGTCTCAAGCGGGTCGGGTCCCCAATCAGGTTGCATGGCATATGGGGGGATAGAAAAAAAGCAAATTCCAACCCTTTCTGCTCAACTTTGTATGCAAAAGCCTTGGTCAGGTCATCAAAGGTGTGGTTCAAATCAAATGTAATCGCCTCAATTTCCAGCTTTCCCGCCTCGACCTTGGAAAAATCCAGGACATTGTTGATAAGACCGTGAAGCGCATTGGATTCGCTATTGACGATTTGGAGGAGATAACGCTGCTTGTCGTCCAGATTGGTTTCCATGGCCAGTTCCGTCATGCCGATGATCCCGTTTAAGGGGGTCCGCATCTCATGACTCATATTGGCCAGAAATTCTCTTTTGGCGATATTGGCCGCCTCGGCAACCTTGCGCGCCCGGATCAAATCCGTCACATCCACGAAGGACTCCACAACACTGGTTATCTGCCCATCCGCATCAAGAATGGGGCTGACATTCTTTATAATTTCTATGGGTTGACCATATTTTCCATGAATCGTGCATTGCATATTCACCATGGACAAGTCCCGGCTGTCCGAAAATGGGTCACCATCGTTTTTACCGGAGGCATCTTTCAAGATACTGCCGGGTTGACCCTGAACTTCTTCTTTGCTGAAACCGGTGGTCGCACAAAAGGCATCATTGACTTCGGTAATGCGCTGCTCCGTATCAAAAGTCAAGATGGCGGTTGCAGCCGTGTTCAGGATTTTCTGTTGCAGGCTGCTCCGCTTTCTCAGCTCACTATATGTGAACTGGCTGTCCTCCATGATTTCCTGATATCTTTCTTCCATGACCCGGGCCTTGCGATTGAACTGCTCTTTTTGCGTGACCAAAAGGTCTTGCGCTTCCCGGAGTGAATGTTGCGCACTGAAAAGTTCCACACACGAGCGGACGGCGGCCATACCGTATTTTCCAGCCCCACAGGGGGGCGCTTCCCGGAACAGGCTGAATATCAGTGTGGCATCCAGGGCCTCAACCGGCAGGCGCCGAATCAAAGTACTGTCAGGGGATTTGAAATCGTCCGGAGGTTCTTCCGTCCCGGCCTGAAGGTCCCGCCCGTCTCCGGTTTCACCCAATATTTCACCACCTTCACCCGCGGAAACCGTTTTTCCGCTGCTCAAAAGCAGTTGAAAACGGCCTTCGGGCAAACGCTGTTGAAGAAATGCAAGGAGCTTGTGCGGCCGATCATCATCCTGCTCAACTACATCATCAAACATATCGTCCAATAAATCCATTGTGTTACCTTATGTGAAAGGTTTGTTGGTCGGAATCTACACCGATAACCGCTCTTATCCGTCAGTCTCGTAAAGATCCCTGGCATTTTCCAGTTCATCGGGCAAATCCCTGATCAGGGCTTTAAATTCTTTGATGTTTTTGCGAAAGTAGGCGATCAACCCTCCGGGGAGTACGGCCTTCATTCCGGGGATGGCTGTATAGTCGAATCTTGAGACCAGATAATGGGCGATCTGTATGATGCCGAGGACGCTGGATGGAACGGCATCTTTTTTCACGTCATGATGGTATCGGACGCCGTCCACCACATCGATCGGAAGGTTCCAATCTTGTACCAGCAGGCCGCCGATCTCACAATGATCCGTACCCATCATGGCTCGCTCATGTTCAATAAACGGGCCGGCATCCGGATCATAGGTACTGCAGGTATGGACAAAGCGGTCCCGGGTCACTTGATCTTGAACGATCATGCCGACGTCATGGAGGATGCTGCACAGAAATGTGTCTTCGCCTTTTTGTCCGAAAATCCGCTCCGAGATCATCTGAGAACAGACACCCACGGCTGCGCTATGGAGCCACAGGCGGGCCCTGGAAAAAACATCTTCAGGGGAGGTTTGCGTAAACACATTCTTAAGGGCTGCGGTAACCACCATATTGCGCAGATTTTTCGTACCCACAACAACCACGGCCCTGGAAATACTATCGACTTCCTGCCTCAGTCCGAAAAAGGGGCTGTTCACCAGCTTCAGCAGGCGCATGACCAGGGTGGGATCCATCTTGATCACTTTTTCGAACGCCTGAATCGTGCTTTTTTCATTGGAAATAAGCTGCGTCAGGCGGATTGCCACGGGGGACAGGGTTTTTGTGGCGTGAAATTTTTCCAACAAGATTCGGGCTTCAGACATGTGCGGCGCTCCAAAAAAACCGGACCTTTCTTCTACGTGATAAACGGCCCTTTCAGTTGTATTTATATGCTACCACATGGCCTATTATTTTCAACATGTTCTTTGCGATTGCAATTTTGCACTCGGTTGCATGCATCTTGTTTCAGACTCGAACCCCTTTCCCCAACCGCACATATCACATTCCATACCCCGTAACTGATTGAAATACGTTATCTTAAACCGTATCATCCCACTTTTTAAGAATTATGGCATGCTACTTGCTCTACTTTATTAGCACAAGAAGGAATTCATGATTTTGAGAGAGGAGGTGAACGTTATGCCAAGGAAAGATGGAACCGGACCGATGGGAAATGGTCCTCAAACCGGATGGGGCAATGGTGATTGTGTAGACGCCTCGGAATCCGACAATACGCCTCAAACAAGGGGACGCGGCTTTGGACGAGGTTCCGGGCGACGTCGGGGCAATGGCGGCAACATGGGTCGGGGGCCTATGGCGGGAAGAGGCAGCGCTTTTGCGGCATCGAATCCTGAAGATGAGAAACATCATCTGGAAAACCACAAAGAGATTCTGCAAAGTCAGATCAATGACCTCAACAACAGACTTGACGACTTGAAGGCACAGGGCGCTCAGGCAAAGTAAAAAAACGAACAATTTTCAAGGGAAGGAGGGATGGCCTAAGTCTCTCCTTCCTGAAGGGAGACAACAAGATGAAGAAGGAGATTTTGAAAAGCATCGGCAATATGGCCGAGGAAGCGGTGAGAGGCGTTGCCGGAAAAGCCTCTGGCAACAACCGGACTTCAGGGGATAAATCGGGAAACATTGCGGGCTCAATCCTCGGCACTGTTACCGGCGCCCTTGGCGGTAAAGACGGCGGCCGGAGCAGTGGTCAAGGTGGCGGCGGTCAAGGAAGCAGGAAAGGCGGTGGTCAAGGTTGCGGCCAAGGCGGCAGGAAAGGTGGCGGAGGCCAAGGTGGGGGCCAAGGCGGTGGCCAAGGGGGTGGACAAGGCGGCGGTGGCGGCCGAGGACGAGGATGCTCCCGATAATTGTGATGGTGATGAGAATACAACCTTTGAACCTATAGAACATCTGTGGATATGAGATATGACAAAGATAGCGATCCCACTTTTTAATGAGCGGATTTCTCCCCGTTTCGATTGTGCTCAGAGCTTCCTCCTGGTTGAGACCGAAGACCGCGGGATTGTCGAGAGCGAAGAGGTGCAAATCGGGCTTCTGAGCACAATGGACAAGGTCGGTAAACTGAGCGACCTGCGGGTTGACACCTTCATTTGCGGCGGTATCGACGAGGTCTCGGCCCGCAGGCTGGTTCATAAGGGCATCAGGATTTACGCCTGGATAACCGGCATGGCACGGGACGCGCTTATCTCTTTTCTCAACGGTGAGCTGGAACCCGGCATTATGGTTGGCGCCGGCGGACATCGACAGGGACGGTGGAGATTGAGCGGAAAAGGGTCTAATCGCGGTGAAGGTCGCCGGAAATCGGGCGCAGGCCGAGGCAGAGGCGGCGGCAAGGGACGCAGTAGGAACACCTGACCCCACCATAGAGACTTTACGCTCCCATGTTTCCTTGACTTGCACGACATTTGTGCATACAAAGGGACCAGGCAACCGTTCACAGGGTGCTGGGGGCAGTTGACAGGGGTAAAAAAAAATTGAAAATTGAAATTTGAGGGAGAAAGATTTGATGTATCCGATCCAATTTCAAATTTCTAGTTTCAAATATCTTTGGCTGGATGTTAAGGAAGTAAGTTGAAAACAACCGGTGCCGCCACAACATTAAAGACCAAGTTGACGCGTTTGGACGAGGACTATCTCGACCCGGTTTCCGAGTTTTTCCAGCAACAAACCGTCAAAACCGGCAAAAGGTACGTGATCAAACCACTTGCCCAGTTGATGACGGAAATCGCAAACACGTCGGTGGATACCGCATTCAATGTTGCGGATCACTTCCATAAGGCATACGACAACGCCAGGGAAAAAATAAAGGACCGGAAAGGGAAACAACGCGTAAAAGACGGCGTCAGAGAATTGCGCGCAATCATTATCGAGAAAGCCCTGGATGTCAATAATCCCATCAACAGCGAGGACTCAAACGAAATATACCGGCGGATATTGTTTTTGAATTATGTGGTGCAAATGCTCAATATGTCGGATGAAGTGAATTTGTTCCCCGAGGAATTCGAACAAATCAAACTCCGGATCGGGGAACAGAAAACTGAGGTCCTTCAATTGCCCTACGAGAAAAAAGCGCAGACGATCGGCACCATGCGGTATCTTGCGGAGTTGTTCAAGATTTAGCAGGGGATTTCAGAAAATCCGTATTTTGCAGCCTGTCAGTATGGGTTATGTGATGAGATAAGTTGCTTCCACTTGATTCCCGCTGCCATGGAAAACGGTCTGCTTGCACAAAGAACGAACAAGCTTGATACCCCTTCCTCCCATGGAGCTGGATTCCGACCGGGAAGTCTCCTGCTCAGCATAATCAAAACCCGGCCCGCTGTCCTCCACCCGGACAACAAACGTTCTCTCACCGTCATGCATGGCGTGTTTAATTTCCATTTTGATTAAACCGGCCTCAAGGGAGGCAAGCGCCTTTTCCCGTTCCGTCAAGTATTGAACCATCCCTTCTACAGTCTTCTTCAAACTTCCATCCATACCTAACACACCGTGGTCAAGTGCGTTTGTAAATAATTCGCTCATGACCAGGAATAGATTCTCCTTGTGCTGAGCCAGAACATCGTCCTCCATCAGGACCTGCATGATCATGGGCAGGGGGTCCGCTTCCCGGAGCCTGCCGGAGGACAACTCAACCACCATCCCCCAGTCAAAGGGAGCCGACTTCCCGGAAATTTCGGGGGTTTTGACGTTCATGGGACGTATTGCTTTGTTATCGCAGATGATTTCCACCATGGTGACGTCATCGCTCTGGGATTGCCCTTCGCAGAATTTATCAACAGCCGCCTTGACGGCTTCCAGCAAACGGTCGCCCCGGTACCGGTTCAGGCATTCTTCCAGACGCTCTTCCTCGAACATTTCGCCATCCGCTCTCACGGCTTCCGTCACACCGTCCGAAAAGATGCACAAACGATCTCCCTCGGCAAGGGCGATGACCTCGACGGTGCTGCCCAGCAATTCATTATCCACCACCCCCAGTGGAAGATTGCGGGATTTAAAGCGATTTTTGACGCCGCCCTCCTTTCCAAGGACAAAGATATCCGGAACCGCTCCGCTCCATATGGTAGCCATGCCTTTATCGCTGTCCAGCTGAACCATGGCCGCGGCAAGAAATATGTTCGGAGGAAGCAATTGTTTCAATTTCCGATTCAACTCCATTACGATTTCATTGATGGAATATCCTTTGGCGGTCATGGCGTAGAAAATATCGGATGCGGGCATGGCGCCCATGGCGGCGGAAAGACCGTGGCCGGTAAAATCGCCCATAATGACGTTGACAGGACCCGCGGGACTTCTGGCGATCAACAGGATATCCCCGCTGAATATGGCCATGGGGGATGACCAATAATTGATATTGGTCTCTTCCATGCTTCCCCGGTAAACGATTTGCGAATAGACTTTCTCCGCAAATTCCATTTCTCGGTCCCGTTCATTTCTTTGCCCGGTCACGGCGTCGTACAGGCCGCGTATGCGCATCATCGCGTCGATCTTTGCTTTCAGGATCGTAGGGGTAACCGGTTTGCTCAAAAAATCATCGGCGCCGGCTTCTATGCATCTGGCAAGCCCTTTTTCATCCTCCAGCGATGTTAGCGCGATTATCGGGACAAAGGATTCACCCGCCTTTTCCTTTATGATGCGCGTCGCCTCATAACCATCCATCACCGGCATCATGATGTCCATAATGATAAGATCAGGGTTTTCCCGTTCAAAAAGCGCGACACCTTCCTGTCCGTTTTTTGCCGTAAAGGGCGTATGCCCGTCTTTGGCAAGACCTCTGGAAAGTATCTTGCGGCTCATGTTTTCATCATCAACAACAAGGATTTTCAAGCCCATGGAGCAAATATGGACCCCTTGGCCAACATGGGAGTCATCGCTCTGCTGTTCCATATACGCGCCTCCTGACGGAAAATTCAAACTTGAAACCTTAAACTTGAAACCTTAAACTTGTAAAAACAACAGCGGCGGTTTATTCCATCTTGAACAATTTGTCAAAATTGGCCATTTCGAATATTTTTTTGACGCTGGAACTGCAATTTGCAATGGATATGTCCACACTTTCTTCTGCGGCTTTCTCTCTGAACATCAGCAGCATGCCGAGCGCCGAACTGTCCAGGAACTCCACATCCGCCATATCGACAATACAATCTGATACGGGTCCCAATTTGTCCTTGTAGGCCTCCCCGAATTCCTTGTGTGCGGTAATGTCAAGTCGACTCGGAACACTGATGGTCAGGATCTTTCCATCTTCGCTGATCTGCGCTTTTACTGCCATTTTTTTCTTCCTCCCTATGGGAATTTTCGTTCAAAATTGAGGCATTCAAACCGTTGGGCGGTCGGGTGCGTTTCTATAAATGGCGCTCAATCGGAAAGGCGAGTTTAACCAATTTCGGCCGAAAGCGCAAGATCAACTTTGACTTCTTTGTTTTTTTATTGACACATAACTGATTATTTTCTACACTAAATTGGATAAGAATTGGGATTACATCACTTTTTTATTCCCTAAAAGCGATCTTCAATTCCTTTTTTTATCATTATAAAATACAACAACCACAGCGATTAACGAAAATAACCCTAATGGCGCGTTTCGCTGACAAAATAGGGGTACAGGGCAAACCATCTTTCAGACAATTCCAAAGGAATGATGACTGATGGCTCCGTTCAGACCCTGAGAAATTTCAAAAAGAGCGCTTTATTGTGGATCAGGATAAAAAACCAGACCCTATGTCAGAGGAGCGCTTCTTCCCGGAAAACGTCCAAAGGGATATGACGAAAAAGGATGTTCCCGAAAAGGATGTAACCGTACGCTCCGGGGGAAATCGAAAGGATGTCCCCAAAAGTGCGGCGCCCGTACGTCATAAGGCCGGGCGAAAAGGCGGACAAAAGTTGCTTCTCTGGGGGATGGTGATTTTACTGGTGGGTTTTGCCTTTCCCCTCCTGCTGGTATTCCTGGTCAAATGGCCTCATCCGGGTCAACATCTGCTCATCTTCGGGATTTCTTATTACAAACTCCTTTTCATCTATTTTTTGACGTCGGCCCTCTTGATCCATGCCTCGTTTTTTTTGTTGCGGGCAAGACCGCTGGTGGTTACGGTGTTTTTCATTCTGTCCCTCTTCTGCTGTTTCCCCTTTATTTTGGGGCTCAGAAGCAACCTGACACTATATCAGGCCATTACCGGCATCCCTTTTTTTTACGACTGGCCGTTTTTCCTCAACCCCTCATATGTGATGATAGAGTTTCTTATTCCAGCCGGCGTCTTGATCTACCTGTCCTTGCAGATAAAGAATATTTTCTCCAGAGGCGCCCGCAGCTATGCCTTCCTGTACGTGGCGGTTTTTCTGTCGATTGCGGCTTTGCTGGGTTTATTCGGGCTCAGCGAGGCCAAACAGCCGAATATCGCAACGGCGCTGACCGGAATCAAAAACTATTTTGCGAACCGGCCCCAAAACCCTTCTTTTGACGGAAATATATTGCGAAAACCCGTATTAGAGAGAGAGGCTGCGCCGGAATTTCAGGGCCGGGCGAAATATGAGGCCCCTCTCTCCGGGACGTATGGCGTTGACCCTCAAGAAGACCGTGGGGATTTGGCAGGCGTATCAAAAACCATACGGCAATTGGTTGAAAAAGTGGGCCGTCTTGAAACGGAGATTAGAGAAATGAGAATTCTGTTGCCGGGAAAAAAGGAGGCGCCCCAAGAAGAAAACCCACCTCCCGAAATGGAGGAAACAGCGATCCGTGAAATTTCCCCTGAACAAACGGCAATCCTGGATCTTGAAGGAAGAATACGCCTGCTGTCGGAAGAAGTTCGCGCCATTTCAGATACGGTAAAAAAGATGGCGCCGCTTTTGCCCCAGGTGGCGGAAAAACCCGAAAAAAAGGACGGCGATATGGGATATACGTATCCGTGAAACTTGAAACTTGAAACTTGAAACTTGAAACTTGAAACTTGAAACTTGAAATTTGAAATTTCTTTCGCTGGAATTTAAATTAAGGAATAACAGATGAATACAGCCCCCACAACTCCTTCAACAATCGGCGACGGTACAGTCAAGGGACATGACGCCGCGCTCGAACCCGATAAATCGGGGAACGTGCCGCTATATGATCCGGACACAACCATTCCCTCCGATGCCATTTCCGACTCTCTCATCGAGAATTTCCCAACCCCCTTTTTCACCGTTGACCGAAACCTGGTGATCACCCGCATGAACAAGCCCCTCGAAGAGCTTTCAGGGTACGGTAAAGATGAGGTGGTCGGTAAAATGAAGTGTTCTGAACTGTTGCGTACGGTACAGTGTAATACATCGGAGTGTTTGCTCGAGCAGTCCATGAAACAGTCCATGCGCATGGCGGGTGTCAGGAAAACAATCAACAATCGCAGTGGCGAAGAAATCCCCATCCTGGTCAATGCCTCCGTCATCACCGACACCTCCGGCCGCGTACTGGGCGGATTTGAGGCATTTCAGGATATTTCCGAAATCGAGACCGCACGAAAAGAGGCGGAGCAGGCCAGGCTTCGAATGCTCCAGGCCGAAAAGCTCGGTGCCGTCGGGCGATTTGCCACGGGCCTTGCCCATGAGATAAACAGCCCCCTGACCGGCATCCTGAATTACAGCGATCTGCTCCTGAAGGAAAATGGCGAAGACCCAAGGGTGCGGGAGGATCTGGAGAACATCATCGAGCAGGCGGTCAGGTGTAAGGACATTTTTACCAGGCTTTCCATATTGAGCCAGCAGCCGCTTATTGCTTCGAGCCTGGCGGATATCAAAAATGTCCTTGACATCTGTGTGGAAAACTGTGCCCATCTCACCCTGTCAGAGTCCGTGACCTTAATTCATGACCCTCCGGAAGCGATTCCCCGGGTGAGAGGACACGAAAATCTCCTCATTCAGCTATTCGACATCCTCATTGTCAACGCCGTTGATTCCCTGTCCGGCAGCGGCAGTGTTGCGGTTTCAGCGGGATTCGACCCGGATCGCCAGATGGTTTTTGTCGAGATCGAGGACACGGGACACGGCATCCCCAATGAGCTGAAAACACGGATTTTTGAGCCTTTTTTTACCACCAAACCCGCCGGTAAAGGGGCCGGCCTCGGACTGTCCATCGCCCACGAGATCATCAGTTTACACAGGGGCGATATCGAAATTGAATCATCTACGTCGGGGGGAACGGTTTTCACTGTCAGGTTGCCCCTTGAATCCATTGAGGATGATTAAAGATGAACGTCGAACGTCGAACATCCAACGTCCAACATCGAATGGTAAAAAAGCCGAATTTAAATTGTGTTTCTCAGACGCTTGAACGTGCAAACGGTTACAAAATATGAGTGTGGATAAGCCCTTCAAGGTGCTGATTGTTGACGATGATAAAGCCATCCGCACCAGTATGTCCCGAGCCATAAAGACCATGGATCTTCCCGTCACTGCGGTTGAGGACGGAAATGCGGCCCTTAGTATCATGGCCGCCGAGCGCTTTGACATCGTTTTTCTGGACAATATCCTGCCCGATATGAAAGGGGCCCAGATTCTGGCACGGATACATGAACTTTATCCGGGAACAGCTGTCATGATGATGACGGCGTACCCCGCCGTGGAAGATGCCGTTTTATCCATGAAGCTCGGCGTCATCGATTATCTGGTGAAACCCTTCCGGTTGGAAGATGTGGAAAATCACGTATCAAAGTGTTTGGATGTGTTGAGTGAACGGGCCGAAGCCGGGGGACAAACCCGCTCGATCGGTCCAAAAGAAGAAAGAACGCTGAACAAAATCATAGGAAACAGCGGAATTGTTCGAACCATGAAGGAAACCATTCGCAGCATTGCCGCAACCGACAGCACCGTCCTGATCAGCGGAGAGAGTGGCACGGGTAAAGAACTGGCGGCGCGCGCGATTCATGAACTCTCCGCCAGATCCGACAATCATTATGTCCCCCTCGATTGTTCTTCCCTTGTGGAAAACCTGCTCGAAAGCGAGCTTTTCGGTCATGTTCGCGGGGCCTTCACCGGAGCTGATGGGGAAAAGACGGGTCTTCTAGAAATTGCCGACAAGGGGACTTTCTTTTTTGACGAAATCAGCAACCTCACCATGAAAATCCAGAGCAAGCTCTTAAGGGTTATTCAGGAGCGTGAATACATGAAGGTGGGCAGCCAAAAACGGCATAAGGTGGATATTCGCATCATTTCAGCCTCCAACATCGATCTGGAACACGCCGTGAGGCGCGGGACCTTCCGAAACGACCTGTTCTACCGCATCAAGGTGGTTCCGATCCACATGCCACCCCTGCGGAACCGGGACAAGGACATTCCCATTCTCCTGGACTATTATCTGAAAAGATTCAATGCATCCTGCAACCGGAATGTGGAAGGGTTCTCCGAGGAAGCCATGGACGTCCTGACCACCTACCCTTACCCCGGCAATATCCGGGAACTCAAACACCTGGTCGAACAGATCGTGGTACTGAACGGTTCCCCTGAAATCGGCGTCAAAGATCTTCCGCCCAACATAACCCAACGAAAGGGAATGTTTCATCTTCCCACCGGCAATGATATGAGTTTACAAGAGCTCGAAAAAAAGTATATTTCCTTTATTTTGGGCCGGACAAGGGGCATGAGGGGACAGGCGGCCGCCATACTGGGCATCAATCGAAAAACCCTCTCCCACAAGATCACCAAATATGGCATTCCAGTTGACGATGCGTAGATTTGTCGCATTTTCCGGTAAAATTTTCCCCCAAGACAAAAAACTATTTTAATCCGAGACGTTTACCTCGCAAACGCCATTCCGGATGCGTAAAAACACCCCCCCCACTGCCCTTTGAAATCATTCTAAATCGTAACCGTTCACAGGGGGCAGGGGACAGTTGTCAGGGGGCAGGGTGAAATATGGTTGGACGGGGCTTTGTTGGCGTGATTCTTGCGTGACAGAGGATTCAAAACGCAGCGAGAAGGGCGGACACATAGGTCCGCCCCTACGGACCTGCGAATCAAAGGATTGGGTGGGTAGGGGCAGTGTGTCTGCCCGGTTGGCGGTCCGGCGATTGTTGTACTGAAATGGTCACGTTTTGTTCTATGTCACTTTGTTTGTATTGCACCCAACGAATGTAACGATTTTATATGTGGGAGCAAACGTTCATTGTTCATCAAATTGCACAGATCACGATCCGCCCGTTTGTCCGAAGAAGACCTCTTACCGGGAGATCATATCTACGTTAAACGAAGCAGTCGGTTCTATAAGCACCATGGGATCTACATGGGTGATGGAAAGGTTATCCATGTGAGCGGTTCCGTACGAGAAAAAGTATCCCCGGAAGTTCGTGAAAGCGATTTATCTTTGTTTTTGAAGGGAAAATCGCCAAAAAAAATGACGTACCATAATAGGCTCCCCGCATCCGAAACCATCCGTACTGCGAAAAAGCTGCTTCGAGACGGAAGCTATTCCATGATATTGAACAATTGCGAGCATTTTGCCGCATATTGTGCAACCGGGAAAAAGAAAAGCATGCAGGTAAGGAAAATCGTGGCAGGATTGAGTACCGCCGCAACCGGGATTGTCATCTTAGTATTGACCAAAAAAGTATTTCGCCGATAGATCGAATACTCTGGCAATAAATCATGACTGAAAAAACCCTTTCGATCGAACAAAAGGAATGGAGAAGGAAATGGGTGGTTCTTTTCTCCGCGCTCGAGTCCCTCGTTGAAAGCGGAATCAAGCTGGCAGCTGCTCTTTTTACCGGGAGCGTCGGTCTGTTGGCCGATTCCATTCATTCCGCAGCGGACGTGGCCGGGTCCATCATGGTCTGGATCGGCGTCCGTCTGGCCACTCACAAGTTTAAGCGCTTCCCCTACGGGTTTTACAAGATAGAGAATTTACTGGCTCTTTTCATAGGATTTGCCGTTCTGTACGGCGCTTATGAAGTGTTCCAGATCTTCTTGTCCGGAAAGAGCGTTT
>JABGPV010000890.1 GCA_018644785.1 Deltaproteobacteria bacterium
CAACCTTTTTGATAAAAGGTTTCCACCACGTGCTCGACATTTTCAACTTCAATTCTGTGAGACAAGAGCGCGGGGTTCATTTGATGTGCCCCCTTTCATGGCTAAAGCTAAATACAAGGTTTACAACAAACAGCCCGGGAAACGAACTTCCAGATACTGAAGGTACGATAGAGCAATTTGAATTTTTCGTCAATGTCCTTGAACATTATCAACATCTTAAAAACCGTTAGTATCAGCGGTTCTTTCCCATATCAAACGCGTTTCCAATAAATCCCCCAATCCCATGATAGCGCTTGTATTCGGGACTGTAGACAAAGGGTCGTATTTTTTCCATCTCAGGGTTGCCATCATCATCCAGCATATCTTCGTCGATTTTGACATCCAGGATCTCGCCCACAAACTGGGTGTGAAGACCGATTTCATAGAAATGAATGACTTTGCATTCCAGAACCATCGGGAATTCCGCCACGTACGGTGCATCAACCAATAGGGATTTTTTGGGCGTAAGACCGGATTTTTCAAATTTGTTCACCTTTCTTCC
>JABGPV010000891.1 GCA_018644785.1 Deltaproteobacteria bacterium
CCCAGATTAGCGGTGAAATCGCGCTGAATGATGTGGAGTCGGTGGCAAAAAAATAGTATTTTTCTGAAAAAGTGCATTTTTAGGTAGGCAGATGAATATTGCAGCGGTTGTAATCATGGTTTGGTAAAATTTGATCGGTAGATGGCTCTCTGTGGTAATCAATGCAATTACGGACATATTTGCGGATATACGTGGATGGTGAATAAAATAAAGAATAACAGAAACAATGGGATATCTTTTATATGCTGTTGATGATCGATAACTACGACTCCTTTACCTACAACCTGGTTCAATATCTGGGTGAGCTGGGCGCGGAGGTGGAGGTCTACCGTAATGACCAGATCACTCTGGAGCAGATTCGTGCCCTGAGCCCGGAGCGGATCGTCCTCTCTCCCGGCCCCTGTACTCCGAATGAGGCGGGGATCTCTCTGGATGTGGTTCACCAGATGGCAGGGCAGCTGCCTATTTTGGGGGTCTGTCTTGGACATCAGACGATTGGGCAGGCACTGGGTGGAAAGATTGTCCATGCTGGGGAGATTAT
>JABGPV010000892.1 GCA_018644785.1 Deltaproteobacteria bacterium
CTACAGGTCACATAAATCGAGAGCAAAATGGCATATGCGTTTGCCCCTTCAGCTGAAACGCTCCCGCCTGAGATCTTGCGCTTGAGGACACCTATTCGAATCAGAAACTCCCCATAATTGTTGTGACAAGGAGCATCAGGATGTTCAACAAATGTCAGGATACGTGGTTGCTGTCTTTTCACCTTTTTTATGATTTCCTGCAAAATGTCATCCGGATCAGGCCAGTTTACTAACTTCTCTAATCTCATTTTCAGCCTGCTCAAACGTCTTTGGAAAACCTTTTCGCCCAATTCTTTGCGATTTCTTTGAAGCCGTTCACCATCACGCAGGATTCGCCGTAGTTTCATATAGAATTTCACGATGCTGGAAAGATGTGGAAATACATCACGGAATTTTCTTATCTTCCTCAGCAGATGGGCCATACAGCTCTGTTGTTCACAGATGAGCTTCAAATACGCGCCCCACCCATCAACTACCAGAAGCCCAAGAAATATTTCTCCGAGCACTCGGCGGACTACAGATCCACCTCGCGATTGATCTA
>JABGPV010000893.1 GCA_018644785.1 Deltaproteobacteria bacterium
TAGCCAGGTATCAAGCAGGCGCTCGCCCATTTGACCGGACGGCACCATCATCAGATTTTCCCGCACCGTCAGGGTGCTGAACTCCTGTGCGATCTGAAAGGTGCGCAACATGCCCTTGGCGAATAATTCATGGGGCAGTAGGCCGGTGATATTGGCACCGTCGAGATAAACCTTGCCGGACGTGGGTTTGTGCAGGCCGGCGATGACATTGAAAAGTGTGGTTTTGCCGGCGCCGTTGGGGCCGATCAGGCCGGTAATACGGCCACCTTCGATTGATAAAGAGACACCGTCGACGGCATGGATGCCGCCAAAATGCATATGCAGATTTTCAACTTCGATCATAAATTTGGCAAAAAATTACAAAACGAAGGTGGGAAACGGCGGCAGGCATATGCCTTTGCCGTTTCCCACCATTCAACTCAATACCGATCGCTTAGCGGAAGCGCGCGGTGGTGTTCTTGCCGCCGGAGACCAGGATCTCGCGGTAGTTGCCGGCACTTTCGCCTGGGCCGATCAATTCGACCGCCGAGGCGCCGACAT
>JABGPV010000894.1:0-278 GCA_018644785.1 Deltaproteobacteria bacterium
TTCCTGCATGACAAAGAGGGTGGATATAAGACCAATAGAGGCATTAATCTGTGGTGGCATGCTTTTTTCATCTGGTAACTGCTGTCATATAGAAAGACTGTCACATGATAGTGGTGGATACTCGTGACGTGCATCCGTTATTGGAACGATTTAAGTCTGATTAAATCATTTCTCGATTTCTTCAATAGGCAAAAGACGCCAGGGAAATTTACGAGTTCCTGTCAATCAATCTTAGGGATCGTACAAAAATAACTTGGCATAATCTGTCCGCAAAGGTC
>JABGPV010000894.1:288-540 GCA_018644785.1 Deltaproteobacteria bacterium
AATGCCAAGACAACGTGTTTCCTTTTCCGTCAATGGGGAAACACTTGAGTAATTTTTGAGCCAACCCTTAAAAAATGGAGGTGGAAGATGGGTAAATACCAAGATGACTTGACCAGAAGGAAATTCTTGGAACTATCCGCGGCTGGAGCAGCGGGAGCCGCCGCTTATAGTTTTGTGGGCCCGTCGGCCTTTGCTGCCACGCCGAAGCGGGGCGGTACGGTGAAAGTAGGAATCAGTTGGATGTGGCATTCG
>JABGPV010000895.1 GCA_018644785.1 Deltaproteobacteria bacterium
GGCCCAGCAGATGTGGACTGAAACAATCACCCAAAGACCCATTAACATCATCATTGCAATTTTCTTCATCTGGCTTTTCCCCTTTAAGCAGGGGCACGATGCATCGTGCCCCTACGACCCCTTTTCCTTTTTAATCACCCTGATATCCGTAATCATGGTTCCCGGATATTGACCCTGTTCATTCTTTTCCAGATATTTCACCATATCCCAAATGGTGTTCAGAGCAATGGAGACACCGACCAAGGCTTCCATTTCGACGCCTGTCCGCGCCCGGCATCGCACAATGCATTGGGCCTCAACACCCCCCTGCCCCAGTTCAAAGGTCACCCTGACCATATCCAGCGGTATCTGGTGACAATGGGGAATCAAAAGATGGGTCTGTTTTGCTGCGTTCATGGCCGCAACCTCCGCCACCGGCAGCGGGTCTCCTTTCCTGATCTCCCCTTCACGCACCTTTTTCAGCGTCTCGGAAGAGAGCCGTATTTTTCCTGCCGCTGTTGCCTGCCGCTTCACTACCGGTTTCTCACCCACATCGATCAT
>JABGPV010000896.1 GCA_018644785.1 Deltaproteobacteria bacterium
TGCATCATCCAATGACTCGCCTAAAATTTTATATTCGCCAATACTCTTAACATCAACTAACATTGTGTGCCCTCCAGAAACTAAAAGTGCCACAAAAGGAAATTTAGGACGGAATTCTTTCAGCAGAGGTGCCAATAAATGCCCCTCCATATGATGCACTGCTATGGCAGGAATTCTTAAACTCCAAGCTAGGCTTTTAGCAATGGATGAGCCCACCAATAATGCGCCAGCCAGCCCTGGTCCAGCTGTATAAGCAACACCACTAATGTTACTAAGTTTAAGATTAGCATCAGACAATACCGCTTTAATCAAAGGAATGGCTCTTTGAATATGATCCCTTGAAGCAAGCTCTGGCACCACACCACCATATTGTGCGTGCATCTCGACCTGAGAAAATAATTGATGGGCAATTAAGCCTTGCTCAGATGAATAAAGACCAATGCCGGTTTCATCACAAGAGCTTTCAATGCCCAGCGTAATAAACGGCCTAATCCTCACTTTTTGATTCGCCTAAATAGACCTTCTTGACTTCCTCGTTT
>JABGPV010000897.1 GCA_018644785.1 Deltaproteobacteria bacterium
CTAAATCAACGGATCGCTTAGCATCCGGGAAAGTATGCTTAAAAGTCACTTGTCAGCGGTCAATTCAAAATGTCATAATGCCTCTGAAATCAAATCAGCGAACCGGGGATAATCTTCCCGGGCACCGTCGCAGGCTGCTTTTCATACTTGGTCGTGGCCTCAGGGGATTCGTTGCAGAACATTTTATTTTTTATATCTTTCAGGTATCGTTCATAAAAAACTCACGTGTTTCCTTTTCACCTACAACGCGATTCCTTGACATTGATGGGAATCACTCGAATGGGAAACACTTGAGTAATTTATGAACCGACCCTTAGTCCAGACAGGCAAAAAAAACCTGGAATTTACAAATCCCGGAGCAGGAATGAGCAGAAAATATGTCTTAGGTCTCGATTATGGTACGGATTCTGTCAGGGCCGTCCTGGTTAATACGGAAACAGGGCAGGAGGCATCTTCTGATGTCTGTATGTATCCCCGGTGGTCTGACGGCTTATATTGTGATCCTGTCAGAAACCAGTTTAGACAGCATCCCCTGGACT
>JABGPV010000898.1 GCA_018644785.1 Deltaproteobacteria bacterium
CCGAACGGTTTGTCATGGGCCATTGATGAGGCCATGGGGTTTTTCAACCGCCCTTCCCATGTGAAAGCGGATGAAATTACACGGATTATGCGTGAAAGCAAGGCTGCGTTCAACCATTCGGTCACGGCGCGCAGGTACATGGATCTCTACGAAAAAATGCTGGAACGACCCCTGATCAATGACTGAAAAAACCCCATTGCGGATGGCGGATGGCGGATTGGGGAATGATCCGTATCTTCGGCCTTATGAGAAAAACATTCGGGCGCGGATCCGGCGTGCGGGGTCAACGGCGGATCGTTTGACCGAAGGGGGGAAGATCAGTTTAGGGGATTTTGCGTCGGGGCACGAATTTTTCGGGCTTCATTTTCGGGAGGGCCGATGGGTTCTAAGGGAATGGGCGCCCAATGCAAAGGCCATATTCCTGGTGGGAGAAATGACCCAATGGCGCGAAGCCGGGGCGTATGAACTTGAAAGGATCAACCCGGAGGGAGTTTGGGAGGTCAGGCTCCCGGCGGGTTTTCTGGCGCACGGCATGCATT
>JABGPV010000899.1 GCA_018644785.1 Deltaproteobacteria bacterium
CCGATCTTCTCCAGCAAAAACGGCTTTCTGATATAGGCTCCCCCACCCAGATGCTGGAGCTCTTTGGCACGGTTTATCTCTGAAAATCCGCCGGCAATGATGGCCTTCTGCTCAGAGTGCATTTCGAGGATTTTCCTGTAAGTATCGAAACCGACCAGCCCCGGGTCCATAATCATATCCAATACCAATAAATCAACCTTATGGGTTTTCAAGTATTCAACGACCGCTTCCACATCATCAACAACTAAGGCGGCAGAGCCGCAGTTTTAGGTTTTTCAGTCAATGAACTTCTTGTTTTTTGTGACAGAAGTTCAGGAGTAAGGCACTAATCATGCCTATCCGGTTGACGCAGAAAGGGGGCTTGGGGGTATGATCCTGTCCATGTCAGAATACCCCGGACACTGTTAGCGTAGCAGACCCTCTTTTCTGATGAGGCATTCTGTCCTATCCATCTGGACCGTATCAGGTGCCGGAAGGTTTCAAATGCCCATTTTGTGGGCAGGTTGGTGATCCGTATCGTATTCAGGCCAAGCCGCGC
>JABGPV010000009.1 GCA_018644785.1 Deltaproteobacteria bacterium
AAACCATTGTGGGTATCTCCTGCATGGCACAGCTTCAAACCTCCACCCTGATTCTCACCACCAATGTGACCGCCATTCGGCAATGGAAGCAGGAACTGATCGACAAGACCACCCTCAGCGAGGAGGACATTGGCGAATACAGTGGAAACACCAAGGAAATTCGCCAGGTCACCATCGCCACATACCAGATCATGACCTATCGGCCGGACAAGGAGGGAAATTTCCCACATTTAACCCTTTTTGACGACCGCAACTGGGGGTTGATCATCTACGACGAGGTCCATATGCTGCCGGCCCCCGTCTTTCAGGTGACCGCCGGCCTGCAGGCCAGGAGACGTCTGGGACTCACTGCCACGCTGGTTCGGGAAGACGGCAAGGAAGAGGATGTGTTTGCCTTGATCGGCCCCAAAAAGGTGGATGTCCCCTGGAAGGAGATGGAGCAGCAGGGCTGGATCGCCAAGGCCCGGTGTTGCGAAATCCGCATTCCCCTTCCCGAAAACCTGCGCATGGACTATGCTGTGGCCAACAAACGAAGAAAATTTCGGATTTCTTCGGAAAATCCCGCCAAACAGGCCCTGATCAGGGAAATCATGACCCGGCACAGCGGAAAACAGATTCTGTTGATCGGCATGTATATCGATCAGCTGAAGGAGGCCGCCAAAGGGCTTTGTATCCCATTGATCACCGGAAGCACATCCCAGAAGAAACGGGACAGCCTCTACGAAGATTTCAAGGCCGGCAAAATCAGCACCCTGGCGGTTTCCAAAGTGGCCAATTTTGCGGTGGACCTGCCCGATGCCGCCGTGGCCATTCAGATCTCCGGCACATTCGGTTCCCGGCAGGAGGAAGCCCAGCGCCTGGGCAGAATTCTCAGGCCCAAGCCCGGGGAAAACCAGGCCTACTTCTATTCGTTGGTCACAAGGGATACCGTAGAGCAGGATTTTGCTTTGAAACGCCAGTTGTTTTTATGCGAGCAAGGGTACGAATACGCCATACAAACCTAAGATTTTAAGGAGGGGATTAAATGGACAAAGAACAGATTTCGAATGATGCCGGTGCATGGATTGAAAATGTTATCCGGACCTTTATTGCCACTTCGCCCCGCAACACCATGGAAGACGAATCGGGTGAAGCGGCCTGGGACGATGTTCTGGTGGGATTTGCCTCGGGTGCGGACCCCATCTGGCAACAATACAAAGAGTACATCGGTGCGTTCCACTGGACCCCATGGGAGATCTATAACCAGCACTCTCCCCGGGAACCCGCCGCACCCGATGAGTTGACCGTCATCTCATGGGTTCTGCCCCAGAGAAAGCCGGTCCGGGAGGCGAATCGCCGGGCCAGGAAATTTCCGGCCGAACAATGGGCCAGGATCAGGGTTTTTGGCGAAGCCTTCAACGTTGCCCTTCGTCACCATGTGGTTCAGCGCCTGGGGGAAAAGGGACACATGGCTATTCCCCCCATGCTGGTTCCCAACTGGGCCATCGTCAAATCAAAACGGTTTTCCTATGCCTCCTCCTGGTCCGAACGCCATGCCGCCCATGCGGCCGGTCTGGGCACGTTCGGTCTATGCGACGGGCTGATCACCCGAAAAGGCAAAGCCTTGCGGGTGGGATCGGTCATTGCCAGAATATCCATTGAGCCAACACCGCGGCCTTATGCAGATCATCGCGCCTATTGCCTCTTTTTTGCCCAAGGGACCTGCGGGAAGTGCATTGACCGCTGCCCGGTCCGTGCCATCACTGAAGCCGGTCATGACAAAGAAAAGTGTCGGCAGCATCTGGCCCGCTCCAGAGAGTATGTTCAAGAAACCTACAAATTCGAGGGGTACGGCTGCGGGTTGTGCCAGGTGGGGGTTCCCTGCGAAGCAACCATCCCGGTGAAATCCGCCCGTGAGGCCCTGGAGCGTGGTGAACTGCCGCCGCCCCCGCCGCCTCTGGCATGATAAAATCATCACCAAATCACATTTTTTTTGAAAAAATCCACTTCTCAATCATCTTGAAAACAGTCTCTCTTTTGATCGGTTTTGTAATATAATCATCCATACCGGCTTCAAGGCACATTTCCCTGTCACCCTTCATGGCATGGGCCGTCATGGCAACAATTGGGATCGCATTAAATCCTTTGCGCCTGATGGCCCGGGTTGCCTCCATCCCATCCATTTCCGGCATCTGAATATCCATCAGGATCAAATCAAAATCCTCAGGTGAAGCGGTGAATCTTTCAACCGCCTCCAGGCCGTTACCCGCAGCCTCCACCTGATAACCACCTTTGGCCAGCATCAATTTTGCCAGCTTCTGGTTCACGGGATTATCTTCCACCAGAAGCACATTCAAGGAGTGCTTTATATCTTCACGAATTGAATATTGCGTGACGATTTTGGGCTTTTCCGCTTCAGCCTTCTCGCCCTTATCCCGCTTTTCGCCCAATATCCTCTCCAGCATCCGATACAGTTTTTCTCTTCGAATGGGCTTGCTTAAAAAGGCATCAAAGCCCGCAGCCTCGCATTTTTTTGCATCCCTTTCCATCAGTGAAGAAATTGCGACCAGAGGCAAACTTCGAATTCCGGCTGTTGAATTTCGGATCTGCACAGCCACATCATAGCCGCTCATCCCCGGCATCTGGATATCCGAAATACAGAGATCAAACGGCTTCCCGCTATCCAAAGGTTTCAGTAATGTCGAGAGAACTTCCTTTCCCCTTTTAAGCGAAACCACCACCATGCCTGCAGCTTCCAGATAATGGGCCAATATTTTCAGATTGCTCGGGTTGTCATCCACAATAAGGACCCTTTTTTGAGAAAGGGGGGCTGGACTGATTCTTTTCGTTCCTTTCTCCTCAGACACTTTAATCCACCCGGTAAAGTGAAAGGTACTGCCTTTATTTTCTTCACTTTCTGCCCAAACTTCACCATCCATAAGCTCTGCTATCTTTTTGCATATGGATAATCCTAAGCCGGTACCGCCGTATTTCCGCGTGGTGGAACCGTCTGCCTGCTTAAACGGCTCAAAGATGGTTGATAATTTTTCACGGGGTATGCCGATGCCCGTATCCCTGACCTTTGCATGGACTTTTACCCTGTCATCCTTTTCTTCTTCAATAACAAGAGAGAGTTCAACCTCTCCGGCATCGGTAAATTTGGGCGCATTCCCCATGAGGTTGGTCAGGACCTGTCTGAACCGTGTCGGGTCTCCTTTGACTCTGGGCGGAACGTTATCATCGATATGACAAAGCAGTTCAATGGGTTTGACGCCGATTTTGGGGCGAATCATTTCACAAACATCATAGGCCAGAAGCTCAGGATCAAACTCGGTCTCTTCGAAATCCAACTGCCCTGCCTCAATTTTAGAAAAATCCAGGATATCATTTATCAAAGAAAGCAATGACTCACCGCTTCTCTTGATGGTACTTGTAAAATCTCTCTGGCTTTCATCCAAATCCGTATCCAGCAGCATATCGGAAAACCCCAGGACCGAATTCATGGGGGTGCGGATCTCATGACTCATGTTGGCCAGAAACTCACTTTTGGCAGCATTTGCGATCTCGGCCTGGCGGGCCATGTTCTCAGAGCGTATGATCAAACCCTTGAGCTGCTTAATCAGCTTTCGGGTCAGGAGAATAACGGAAGTTGCAAACAGGATCGTGGCAAGGATACTGATCCATGTGATGGTCAGGATCTCTTTTTTAAGGGTCTCTTTCAACTTTTTGGTACTGAAGCCGATCTTCATATAACCGAGCAGCATCTGATCTGAGCCGGTTGCATGGATCTCCCTTTCAAAAACAAGCGTTGACGGGTCGTCCGGTTCTACACGTAAATCCTCAGTCAACAAACCGCCGTTTGGGTCAAAAAACGATATAAACTGAATTTGTGGATCTTTCACGGCCACTTCTGCGTATTCATCAAGGGTCGCGTATTCGAAATTTTCATAACAGGGCACGCTGATTTTCTGCATGAGATCCATCACCGTATGGGCGTTTGATTCCATGGATTCACTGAACGTCGACCTGTGTTCATGGATCATAATGACACTCAACAGCCCGAATGCAATAATGGTTGGAATCAGGATGGCAGCAACCAATTTGATATTGATACCGGTGAATTTACCAGTTTCCATTTCTTCCCCAGGTTTTTGTGGAAAGGACCTTTTCAGAATTTAAAATCGAAAGATGGCTCAACGCCTGCCTTCTTCAAAAGCGGCAGGGTGAATCTGAAATCCTGCTCAGTGGTTTTGATAAAGCCTGTGATCCCCATTTTTTCTTTGACGGCCCTAGCTTCAGGGGAATGGTCATCTTTCAAACCGAGCAGGATGTTACTGATCCGTTTTACTACCGCGGGATCAGCCTTTTTTGAAACGATCAGGGCCATATTGGGGTTTTCTCCGGGGTCCTCACCCACACGGTCAATGCCCTTATACTTCCCCTTTACACTGTCCCACACCCTGTTTTTCACTATGGCAACGTCCGCGGCCCCCCGATCCAGGGCATCGATAGCAGCCCCATGGGAAGCGGCATTCAGTGTTTTGACCGCAATACTATTATCTCCTTTGACGGCCCTGTAAAAAAACTCCCCCGAAGAGGCAAGACCACAAAAGATGACCCTTTTATTGTGGAAATAGTCCGCATTCTGGGTAAAACGGGCTGAACCCTCTGGGGCCAGGACCACAGCCCAATAGGTACTCCATCCCTCCTTGCTTACAGGGCGCACTACGGGATAAGCCAGGCCTTTCATGATCATACAACCGGCGATTCCCGAACCACTGAACATGCCGTCGACTTTTCCTTGGGCAAACATCTTTGCCGCCTGCGGATAGGTTTTGGCCGAAACAAAAGATGTTTTCAGGCCCTTTTTTATTAAATAATTGAGGAGCGGCCTGAACTTGGCCGCCGCGCCTTTCTGCTCCTGCATGAGGCAGATTTTAAACCCCGCATGGCTGATTGTCGGTGGCAAAATCCAAAAACACATGATCACACCGAAAATGCCCCATATCCACATTGATTTCTTCACGATTACGACCTCCCTTTAGGCCTCCAAGAAAAATAGTCTTTCCAATGAGACCTGCAATGTGTAAAATACCTGTATTGTGGCAACATTTCAAGGAGGATATTTGAGTCGCCTCAATTGATGAAAAAACACTTTTGACACATCGTATTCGGCAGGAAAACGCAACCGTGACAGCCATCGCCACAGACATGACGGATCACCACCTGATCGCCCAGTTCAAAGGAGGGTCCATGAAAGCCATGGAGGCCATCGTGGATCGATATGAAAACCGGATCTTTACTTTCGGTCTCAAGATGTGCGGTCAGCTCCAGGACGCCGAAGATATTACGCAAGATACCTTTCTCAATGCCTTCAAATATTTGAACAGCTTCAGGGAAGAAACAAAACTGAAAAACTGGTTGTTCAAAATCGCCGCCACGGCCTGTATTCGAAAACGGCGAAAGAAAAAATGCGAACCGGATCGTGAATTATCCCTGGAATCCTTTATGAACAAGGACGGAACCTTTGAGACCTATGACATTCCCGACGGGTCCGATGACCCGTCAGACAAGGTGCTGCAGGCGGAAATGAAATCGGTCATCAGCGATGCCATCAAAACCCTTCCGCATAAATACAAACTGGTGTTCAATCTCAGGGACATTGAAGGTTTCAACACCAAAGAAACCGCCGACATCCTGGGAATCAGCATCGAATCGGTGAAAACCCGACTTCACCGCGCACGCCTGGCACTGCGGGAAAAAATTTCCCACTCATACCGGGAAGGAAAAAGCGCATGAAGGAGGACTGCAAGAAATATTTTGAGAGTATTTCCGAGTATCTGGACGGAGAACTGGGACCCGACGACTGCCAACAGATTGAGCAGCACCTCAAGGAATGCCCAGAATGCCAGGATTGTTTTGACGCGCTCAAAAAAACCATTGACCTTTGCAGAAAAAGTGCTCGGGAAGAGATCCCCGAGGAAATGCGTAAACGTCTCAGGTCAAAGTTGAGAGATTGCCTCGGCGATCACCAACTCCCCAGCGAATAGAAATCGTATCGTTTCCTTATCACATTATCTAACGGCTCAATATGGACCTTGAAAGCCGAATTGATCTTTTCAGGAATGCCACTGGGTTTGAAGGCTTGAAAGAGCCTCAGATCCGACAATTGGGTCGCCTTTCCTTGGTAAGGCGGTTTTCAAAAGGACAGATTGTATTCAACGAAAATGATGCATGCCATCATTTTCATCTGGTGGCCCAAGGCCTTATCAAAGTCTCGTTGGTATCCTATGGGGGCAACCGTATCACCTACCTGCTGGCGGGCTCAGGAGAACCCCTGAACCTGGTAGGCCCTTTCAGCGGTGCGCCTCGGCCCCTTTTCGCCGAAGCCTTGGAAGACGCTCTTGTATTTCATATCAAAAGGGAAGACTTTACATCCTTTTGCCATGGAAACCCGACGGTCATGCAGAACATCATCATCATTCTGGGTCGCGCTGTTGACAGCGCCAACAGCCGTATCCTGGATATGATGGGAATGCGTGTAGAACAACGGCTTCTGAGAGTTTTGCTGACCCTTTACCGAAAATTTGGAAAGACCCTTGACTTTACCAGCATTGAAATAGCCGAAATGGCGGGGACAACGACGGAGTCAACCCTGCGGGTCATGGCACGTTTGCGCCAATCAGGCATCATTCAAACGCGTCGGGGTCAAATTCAGATTCTGAAAGCGGAACCTCTTGAACACGTGGGGAGTGAAAGCATGTGGATATGATTAAATCCCTGAAAAAAATGCAGTCTTTTTCGAATAACATGACGCCCGTCATATACACAAAGATTCCTTAACGATTATATGTGGCTCAATGGCGGTGTGCTGAACAAAAAAATGTAACATCGAGCCGTTCAAAATTTATCGAAATTCCGTCACTTTTGATTACACCCGTGGTGATGTTTTCTCTTGACTCACAAAAGGGTTTTCTCTATAGTTTTTCACCCAGAAGCATGTTCTTACCATCTGAAGTTGTGCGCCGGACTGATCTCAGTTGTGGTGTATCCCGCGTGGAGCAGATGGGCGATTTGATGAGCGACTTTTCAGTCTGGATCTATTCATATGTTATTTATAGTGTTTTAGCTCATCCGAACTTGAATGAGCTAAAGATGGGATAATCATAATATTTCTTTAATAAATAATTAGATTTTGGACGCACCTCAGGCTCAATAACTTTTCTTTAACCCTTGAAAATATCAAAATGAAGAGGAGGTAATCATGAAAATGATCATCAGATTATTCGTTGTCGGTGTACTTTGTTTTGCCATGATGGGAACTGGCGTTGTTCTTGCGGAAAAACCAGAAGTGACTCTGAAGTTCCATCATTTTTTATCCCCGAAATCACCGGCTCATCAGAAAATGATCATGCCTTGGGTGGAGCGTGTGGAAAAAGCATCCAATGGCCGGATTAAGATTGATGTTTATCCGTCCATGACTCTTGGGGGAAAGCCACCACAACTTATCCGACAGTTACGTGACGGAGTTGTTGATATTGTTTGGACGGTGAATGGCTACACTGCCGGTCAATTCCCACGTACTGAAGTGTTTGAGTTACCTTTTATTCACACCAATAATGTGGTGGCGACTAATCTGGCAATGTATGAGATGTATGATAAATATTTAGCTAAAGAATACAAGAGTGTTCACCCACTCGTGCTGCATGTTCATGCGGGCCAAGCTTTCCAAATGGTGGATAAACCAATTCGAAAAGTGGAAGATGTAAAAGGATTAAAGATACGTATCCCAACACGTACCGGGGCCTGGGTCCTCGAATCACTGGACGCAAACCCTGTTGGGATGCCTGTGCCCGCACTCCCACAAGCTCTTTCTAAAAAGGTGGTTGATGGTGCGTTAATTCCTTGGGAAATCATTGCACCCTTAAAGATTAATGAATTGACCAAATACCAGATTGAAGGTGTTGATCGGACTCGTTTTGGTACAACCACCTTTCAAATCTCAATGAATAAGGACACCTACGATTCACTTCCTGCTGATCTCAAAAAAGTGATTGATGACAATTCCGGGATTGAATTTGTTAAGGAAGTCGGTAGAGTCTGGACCCGTTCTGAGGATGGCGGTATCAACCTGGCAGTCAAATCCGGTAATGAGCATATCGAGATTGGTGAAGCGGAGTTAGAGAGATTTCGCGCCAAACTGAAGCCAGTGGAGGATCGTTGGATTGCTGAAGTAAACAAGAAAGGCATTGATGGTCGCAAATTGGTTGATGAAGCACGGGCTGCCATAGCTAAACATAGTAATGCAAAATAGATGAACCGGCAAAGAATCAGTTTCATCAATCTGATCCGTAGTTTTATTCGAGTGTGGGCACTATTGGGCGGCTTACTGCTTATTGGCATCGTACTGATGACCGCCTATAGTGCCACCACGAATCTCCTATTCAATGCACCAATAGCAGGTGATTTTGAAGTTGTCGAAATGGGAGTTGCTCTTGCGGTCTTTGCCTTCTTACCCTTTTGCCAACTGACAAATGCCAATGTCAGTGTTGATATCTTCACAATGCGAGCAGGACCACGATTTAGAGTTGTCATGGCCCTGTTTGCTTCATTAATTGCGATCCTCTTTGCGATCCTCCTGTTCTGGAGGATGAGCATGGGGATGTTGGATTATCGTGAATATGAAGAGTATACCGCTATTTTAGGCATCCCCCTCTGGATGGCCTTTCCACCGATCCTCTTCTCATTATTCCTTCTTGCTCTTGCCTCCTTGATCACAGCCGCTGAATCCATCGGTGTGTTGGATCAAGTTGATGACGGCATGAAAACCTAATAAGATATTTTCATATGGATAACAGTTTTATCATTGGCCTTGAAGGCCTGGGTGTTCTTGTCTTATTAATCGCATTTCGTGTGCCCATTGCTTACAGTATGCTGGTCGTGGGGATCGGGGGGGTTGCGATTCTCTCAGGTCCCGCCATCATCCTCTCTCAACTCAAAGACCTGGCTTACGCTCAATTCTCGAGTTACGGTTTGTCTGTTGTTCCCATGTTCATTCTGATGGGCTCCCTCTCCACTCACGCGGGCTTGAGCCGTGATCTTTTTCAGGCTGCCAATACCTGGCTTGGCAGGTTTCGAGGGGGGGTAGCGATGGCGGCAATTGTAGCTTGTGCCGGGTTTGGCTCAGTGTGCGGATCTTCACTTGCCACCGCTTCTACAATGGGGAAGGTAGCGCTACCTGAGTTGAAACGTCTAAATTATTCTCCAGCCCTGGCGACTGGGACGGTCGCGGCGGGGGGGACGCTAGGGATTCTCATTCCCCCTTCTATCGTGCTGGTGATCTATGCGATTATTGTGGAAGCCAACATCGTTACCATGTTTATGGCTGCCTTTCTTCCCGGGCTTTTAGCGGTCCTATTATTCGTTATTACGATCAGCATCTATGTTTGGGTCGTTCCCAGCGCAGGTCCTCCAGCGGAAAAGGCCAGTCGAACTGAGCTTTGGCAGTCCACTGTGACTGTTCTTCCAGTTGTTGGAATTTTTGGCATGGTAATTGGTGGAATCTATGCCGGACTCTTTAACCCCACTCCTGCCGCTGCTGTCGGGGCTTTTCTTGTGGCAGTTTACGGAATAGTACGCCGTAAAATTTCTTGGAACGGTTTTATTGCATCACTGTTGGAAACAGCCAAGACCAGTGGGATGATTTACCTTATCTTGATTGGCGCCGAAACCTTGAAGATTTTCATGTCCCGTGGCCGCGTACCGATGGAAGCGGCAGATCTCATGATATCAAGCGGATTGTCACCTTACTTGCTCCTGTGTTTGCTTCTAATAGCCTTGATCGTCCTGGGATGTTTTATGGATAGTTTATCCATGATCATACTGACGATGCCGTTCTTCTGGCCGGTCATTGAAGGACTCAACTTCGGGATGCCTGATGACATGGTGAAGATTTGGTTCGGCATTATTGCCCTGGTTGTTGTGGAGCTGGGTTTAATCACACCACCGGTAGGGTTGAATGTTTTCGTAATCAATTCTCTATCGGACAACGTCCCGATGAGCGAAACTTTTAAAGGAGTAATGCCGTTTTTTATGGTAGAGTTGCTTCGTATCACACTGATAGTTGTCTTTCCAGCAATTGCACTGACTTTGCCTAGACTGCTCTCCGGGTAAGTTTGTGTAACTGATTGAGTTACGAGTCATCAGGTACTTTTGTGTGAAATTGTTTTCACCCAAATTTCTTAAAGAACAGCATGTAGGCAGGCACTTTTCCTAGAAAGCCTTCTCAAACCCCGGTAATCCATCCATGATTCCCAAACGCACCTGGCCGGGATCCAACTCCCGTCTTTTGATATCTTTGAACAAGTCGCGCCAAATAGCGGTCGATTCCTTATGGCCAGACTGTATTGTCAGCACCGTTCTGTGCCTATTTTCCAAAGGGTTAGGGTTTTTTGCATCATCGGGGTTTATACAAGAATAGATTATGGTAGGAAAGAGAGTGTCAAAATGTGACATTGTGTGATTGGAGGGCTTATTATGCCAAACCTATTCAAGAGTTATTCACATCTAAAACGGATTTGGCAACCGTTTAACGCTGTCGCACGTCTGGCAGTTTTTTTCCAGCAATTGGAACTGTGCAGACCGATCAAAGAAATTAAGTAATGGAATCAATCACAAAAAAAAATAGGGGTAGGCGGATGATCGAAATCAGTTTTAGCGGACGAGGAGGCCAAGGGGTGGTAATGGCCTCGCAAATTCTGGGGTTGGCTTTTTTCAAGGCCGGAAATTACCCCCAATGCTACTCGGTCTTCGGCGGTGAACGGAGAGGGGCGCCATTGGCCAGCTTTTTGCGGGTGGATGACCGGAAAATTTTACTAAAGTGTGAAATCAAGTATCCCAACGAATTTCTCTGTTTTGACGACACTCTTTTTGATCTTCAGGAGGTCCGTTCCCAGTTGGTGCCGGGTGGCAATATTCTCATCAACACACGAAAAAGCCCCGAAGCTTTTTCGGACCTGGCCAAAGATTTCAAGGTGGGAATCATCGACGGGCTGGCCGTATCCCGTGAAATAGGTCTGGGGAACTTTTTCAACACCATTATGGTCGGTGCATACGGTGGTTTTACCGGGCATATCGGCAAGGATCCCATTGTGGCGGCAATCATGGAAATGGCACCCACCGAGCCGGAGCTGAACGCACGCGGTGCCCTAGCCGCTTTCGAGCGCGTTACCATTCTTGAATCAACAAACGGAACAGGAGGAGCCCATGGCTGATCAACCATGTCCGGCATGCATGGATCCGGAAATCATGATTCCCATTTCCCGAGAGACCACTGAAATTTTCAAAACCGGGACCTGGTCGTCGATACGGCCCCGTTTCAGTGAAAAGATCTCCCCCTGCCGTGCGGCCTGTCCCACGGGAAATAATATCGGCGCGGCGGCCCGAGTTTTGGCAGACGGCGATTATGACCGCGCGTTAGCCGCCTTCTTGGAAGAGACCCCTTTGCCGGGTTCCTGTGGAAGGGTCTGCTACCATCCCTGTCAACTCACCTGTAACCGGCGCGACCAAGATGGGTGGGTGAACATCCGTGCTTTGGAGCGGGCAGCGGCGGATTACGGAAAAGCCACACCCACAAAACTGAGTGATGCCGGTAAAGACAAGCCGGTTGCTATCGTGGGATCCGGTCCTGCCGGCCTTTCCTGCGCTTATCACCTGTCCCGTATGGGCCACCCCGTTACCATCTACGAGGCCGCGGATCGGCCAGGTGGATTATTGGCTCGGGGGATTCCCGGTTTTCGACTGCCGGATAAGGTGCTCAAGAAAGATTTGGATCGCATTTGGTCTCTGGGGGTGTCTTTAAAGACCGGCGTGAAAGTAGACAAGGCACAACTGGACGAATTGGCCCAATCCTATGAAGCTCTATTTCTGAGTTCCGGAGCGGACGAGCATCAGGAACTGGGTATTCCGGGTGAGGACCTGGATGGCGTTTTGAGGGGTCTGGCCTTCCTTAGAGACGCCCATAAGCAGGTTCTGGCCAATGGTGCCCATGTATATGTGATCGGCGGCGGAAATACTGCCATTGACGCCTCTCGCATGGCCTTAAGGGCCGGCGCCAAGAGTGTGACCATCCTCTATCGCCGTACCAAAGAACAGATGCCGGCCTTTGGAGATGAGGTCCGTGAAGCGGAAGCAGAAGGTGTCATGATAAAGGAGTTGGTGGCCCCCGTTGCCTTTCTTGGCAGAGACAGATTGGCCGCCATCAAGCTGGTTCCGTTAAAATTGGGGGAACCCGGCATGGACGGACGGCCCGAACCGCTCCCAAAAGGTGCACAGGCAGAGGAGATAGCTTGCGATCTGGTTATTGTGGCTGCTGGACAAAAGGCTGGGGAGACTTTTATGAACGATGATTTGGAATGGAAAGATAACCGCATCGTCGTGGATGGGTGGAGCCGAACCTCCAATGCCAAAATCTTCGCAGGCGGTGATCTGACACCCGCACGGGCGTCGGTGGTGGACGCCATTGCCACCGGTAAACGTGCGGCCCTGGGTATTCATCTATCCGTTTTAGGCAATCTTTATGATGAGAGACTCAAGGCGGTGACTTTGGGAGAGGGTCCGAGCTTTTCTATTACGGCCTGGTTTCAGAGACCAGAGGGATGGCAGCCGGACAAGGTGGCGGTCCCCGATGATCTTACTTTAATGATGATGCCCCCACAGACGCCCCAGAACTTGCCCGAGTCTGATCCTGCCGAGCGAATCCGCTCCAATGAAGAGGTGGTCCAGGGGTTTTCTGCTTTGTCGGCTATAAAGGAGGCGGAACGGTGTCTGGTTTGCGGGACCTGTGTCGGCTGCGATCGTTGCCTCGTTTTCTGCCCGGAAGGATCCGTAATTCCCCCCGAAGAACCCGGCGGTGAATATCTCTATCGTGACGAGTACTGTAAGGGATGTGGGGTCTGTGCCTCGGTATGCCTGCGCGGCGTGATGGAAACAGGAGGAGACCAATGATGAAATTTATCACCGGCAATACCGCTGTGGCGGAAGCCGTGCGTCTGTGCAAGCCCGGTGTGATCGCGGCCTATCCCATTACGCCCCAGACGCCCATTTATGAAAAATTGTCCGACTGGGAAGACAGCGGGCAAATTAATACCAAGATGATGCGTGTGGAAAGTGAACACTCTGCCATGGCGGCTTGTCTGTCCGCATCCTTGACCGGCGTACGAACCTTTACAGCCACCTCTTCCCAGGGGTTGGCCTTGATGCATGAGATGCTCCATTTTGCCTCTGGCCTGCGGACCGGAGTGGTGATGGCTGCCGTCAACCGGACTTTGGCTTCACCCTGGGCTTTCTGGTCGGATCAGACCGACACTTTGTCCCAGAGAGACACAGGCTGGATGCAGGTCTACTGCGAAGACAACCAGGAATCCGCCGATATGATCATCCAGGCTTTCAAAATTGCGGAAGAGGTCATGCTGCCTATGATGGTGATCCTTGAGGCCAATTTTATCAGCCATTTTATGGAACCGGTGGACATTCCCTCTCCTGAAGAAGTTGAGGCCTTCCTACCGCCGGTCAGCCTGCCGCAAAGATTTGATGTGGATAACCCCGGCTATGTTTCGCCCACTGTGACCCAGAAAGAATATGAGAAGTACCGTAAACATAACTCCGATGCCATGGCCCATGCCTTAGATGTCATCGAGCGGGTGGACAGGGAGTTCGAACAGGCCTTTGGCCGCCGCTACGGTTTGTTGGAAACGGTGAACACCGAAGATGCAGATATTGTCCTGGTCACGACCGCCACCATTACTTCGACTGCACGACTGGCTCTTCAACAGCTACGGAAAGAGGGCGTGAAAGTGGGGTTGTGCAAACTTCGGATTTTCCGGCCCTTTCCCGTGGAGGTTATCAAAACCGCCTTAGAGAATGTACCCAGGATTGCAGTTCTGGAGCGGAATATTTCCCAGGGACGTGAAGGTATATTCTGCTCGGAATTGAAATCCGCTCTTATAAATTGCGAAAATTCCCCTAAGATACAGGGTTATATTGCCGGTATCGGCGGTACCAATGTGGATCCGGACCTCATTAAAAAGGTCGTGCGCCATGCCCTTGAGGCAACGGCATATTCGGACGGGCCTATCTGGATGGGAGGTGACGAATGATGAATGAGCTTTATCGACCCACGGAAATCATGAGTCCCGGACAATTGGCCTGCCCGGGCTGCGGTCTGGCCTTGGGCATGCGTCAGGTGATGCGGGCAATGGGAAAGCGCTGTGTCGTTGTCGTAGTTCCCTCCTGTGTGGCGGTTACCACCGGCCCCTATCCCAATTACACGCTGGGTGTACCGGCCTTTCATTCGGCTTTTGAGATCGCCGCACCCACGGCTGCTGGGATCCGCAATGCTCTGATCCAACAGGGCAAGGATGACATCCCGGTGCTGGCATTCGCAGGAGACGGCGGGACCTTTGATATCGGCCTGCAGGCCTTGTCCGGATGCGCGGATCGAAACGAAGATATTATATATGTGTGTATGGACAACGAGGCATATATGAATACCGGCGTCCAAGTATCATCAGCCACTCCCCAGTTTACCTGGACCGGCACATCGCCTTCGGGAAACACCCGTCGAAAGAAGAAGATTATGGAAATCATGGCAGCCCACCGCATGCCCTACGCGGCCACGGCCTCACCTGCATTCCCTGAGGATTTGACTCGAAAGATCAAAAAGGCCAAGGCCATGTGCGGCACCCGTTTCCTGCATGTCCTGGCGCCCTGTAATACGGGGTGGAAAATCAAGGAAGATATGGCGGTCCGGGTTGCCATGCTATCGGTGGAAACCAATGTGTTCCCCCTCTACGAGATCGAAGACGGTGTGAGCTATACTCAGAACTATGAGGCCAAGGGGTTGCCCATCGAGGAATATCTGAAGGTCCAGGGGCGGTACAAACATCTGAAGCCGGAACAGATCGAAATCATGCAGGCCGAAGTGGACCGAAATCTGGATGATCTTAAGGCACGTATCGCACGAAATCCCAACTAGACCCGGGCGTTCTGATATGTCCCGTATTTAGGATCAATCCGGCTATGACCTGACTGTTTTCAAATTGTACTTCGGGCCAATGATCCTCAAACATTACGATAAAGGCCCTCGGGTTCTGTGCGTAGAAGTCCTTGCTCATCGTCATCTCCTTTCATGGGTTGACTCAGAGCTTAGCACATTGTCCGAATTTTGGGGACCACCTCACTTCTGGTTTTTCTTGACAGAAAACCAGGTGATAAGATACCAACCCTTAACTCTGGAGGACACTTTAGCCGTGGAAACCCCTTACTGGAATCCCTACCTGGAAACCCTCGATCCGGAAGCGATCAAGACCATTCAGCTTAAGAAATTTCAAAATATGGTCTCCTGGGCATTTGAACGATCTCCCTACTACCGGGAGATTTATCAGAAGGCGGGCCTTGAACCGGAAGATATCAAGACCTGGGATGATGTCTCAAAAGTCCCTAAAATGGACAAGGCCCGGCTCAAGGAAGGTCAGGAAGGCGATCCTTTTCCCTATGGCCGGCTGCTCTGCCAGCCCATTGAAGAGGTGGCCGAATTCCGCCAAACCAGCGGGACCACGGGAAAGCCGGTTTATCAGGCGGATTCCTGGGCCGACTGGGAATGGTGGTCCGAATCCTGGTGTTACATCCTGTGGTCCCAAGGGTACCGCGCAACAGACCGGGTTTTCTTCCCTTTTGGCTATAACGTGTTCGTGGCTTTCTGGGCAGGACACTATGCGGCTGAAAAACTGGGGTGTGAAGTGGTGCCGGGCGGCGTGCTGGATACGGCATCTCGAGTCCTTAAAATACAGGAACTCCAAGCCACCGCCATGATGGGCACGCCAACCTACCTCCTCAACATGGCGGATGTGGCCCGAAACCGCCTAGGGATAGATCCGGCAAGCCTTCCCATTTCACGCATTACCTGCGCCGGAGAACCGGGTGCTTCCATTCCCGCCACTAAGAAACGACTGGAGGATGCCTGGGGGGCCAAGGTTTTCGACCATGCGGGCGCCACCGAGATCGGCGCCTGGAGCTACGAATGCACCGAACAGCCCGGCGGCCTTCACGTGAACGAAGGCCTGTTTCTGGTGGAAATCGAAGACGTGGATACCGGCGCGTTGATTACGGAACCGGGAAAAAGAGGCAAGATGATCATCACGGCCTTTGACCGGTTTGCGCAACCCTGCATCCGTTTCGATTCCAAGGATATTATTGAATGGCAAAAAGAGCCCTGCCCCTGCGGGCGAACTTACCGGCTCATCAAAGGCGGGGTTCAGGGACGTTCGGATGATATCACCAAGGTCAAGGGCGTGCTGCTGTCACCCTCTGCCATTGAGGAAGTGGTTCGGGGATTTGCTGAGCTTTCTGATGAATATGAAGTCACAGTTGAGCGGATCGGCGATAACGAAAAAATTACGTTAAAAATTGAACTGCTGCCGAGTGCCGAATCCAATGAAAAAGAAATTCTGGCCCGTCTGGCCAATGCATTAAGGCTGAACACGAACCTGGGTTACACCATCGAGGTCCATCCCATGGGATCGCTCCCCCGCTATGAAGTCAAATCCAGAAGATTCAAGGATTTAAGAAAGATCCACTGAAAATGAGGAATATCCATTGGAAACAGAAAAAATAGACAAGATTCGCGAGAGCATGGAAAATCTCTCACAAAACGCTGACACCCTTGCAATCAATGCGGAGGGCTTCCCCGCCATTGTGCAGAATACCCAGCGACTGAAAGCGTGCATCCGCATGATGGAAATGGCCCTGGGACAGGTGACTCTGACATCGGCGGTTCTTGAACCGGTTCCAGGCGGCGTCAATTCTTCCGGCCCCTCATAATTCGCTTACTGCATTGTAAAACCCCCGTCAACAGCATATACCTGACCGGTGATGTAGGAGGCCTCATCCGATGCCAGGAAAACGGCCAGCCCGACGATCTCTTCCGGTTGCCCCAACCTCCCGAGCGGGACTTGATAGGTGGTGTACGCCTTGAGTGCGCTTTCCGGAAACACGCCGAGGGCCGTGTCCGTTTCAATGATCCCCGGGGCGATGGCATTGACCCTGATGCCCATGGGGGCACTCTCCCTTGCAAGTGCCTTGGAAAAGGCGATGACGCCACCCTTTGCGGCCGAATAGGGGACCATGCTCACGGCCCCCACCAGGCCTGATACAGAGGCGATGTTGACGATGGCGCCTATTTTTTTCGGTCGCATGACTGCCATGGCGGCCTGGCTGCAGAGAAAAATGCTCTTGAGATCGAGATCCATGACCTTGTCCCAGTCCTCATCCGTGATCAGGGCGAAAGGCTTGATGGGAAATCCCCCGGCATTGTTGACGAGAACGTCGAGGCGCCCGAATTCTTCGACGGTTTTGGCGACCATTCGTTCCACTTCGGATCGTTCGGTGACGCTGGCCTGTACCGCAATGGCCTGTCTTCCCATGGCCTGCACTTCGCCTACCGCTTCCAATGCCGCATCTTCGCTCCGGCTGTAGTTTATAACGACGTTGGCGCCTTCCCGCGCCATGGCAAGGGCTATTTGTCTCCCGATACCGCGGCTGCTGCCGGTTACCAGGACTACTTTGTTTTCGAGTCGCATCTATTCCTCCTTGCCGTCGCTCATGGTTCCCACCACATCGCCCACATCGGCCTTTTCGCCTTCGTCAACCATGATGTTCTTTACGGTACCGGTGACTGGTGCGGTGATGTAGAGGGTGATCTTTTCCGTGGAGGCTTCGGCCAGGTCCTGACCCATTTCCACGCCGTCTCCAGGTTTCCGTATCCATGAGACCATTGTCACCTGAAGCGATCCGTCTGCCGTTGAAGGCACTACAATATCGTAATCCATTTTTTTAATTCCTCGGTTGTTTTGATTTATATGAAAAACTTTCCGCTGTACCTGCGGGTGGAGGGTTTTTCAGCATGTTCAATGCGTTGTTCAGGGTTATTTCCCGGAAATCGAACCCGAACACGTTGCCCATGACGTCCTTGATCGTCTCCCGGACCTGTTCGCCGGGGAGTACACGGCTCAGCATTTTCCTCATTGAGGTGACCGGCATTCGCTCGACCCCACACGGGTTGATGAGGCCGAATGGGTGTAGGTCCATATTTACGTTCAGGGAAAATCCGTGGCACGTGTAACCGTGACGTACGGCGATGCCAACCCCGCCGATTTTTTCTTCCCCGCACCAGGCGCCGGGATAACCCGCCTTTTTTTCAGATTTTATTCCGTAGCGGTTCAGTACCGAGATTTGAACGTCTTCGAGGTGGTGAAAATACTGGTTTGCGTTCTGGTCAATATCACCGAGGAAAATGAGTGGGCTGACAATGATCTGCCCCGGGGCGTGAAACGTCACGTCCCCTCCGCGGTTGACATCGATAACCTCGATTCCGAGCTCCTGGAGTTTCTCTTCCGTTGCCAGGATGTTCGAACGGCTTCCGGTCCTTCCGACGGTAAAAACAGGGTTGTTTTCCTGCACGATGACGGTGGTGGGCAGGTCGCCCTCGATACGTTCCGTATACAGGGCCGTTTGAATGTCGAAGGCCGGCTTGTAGGGCATGATCCCAAGGTCGATCCACAGGCCTTTTCGCTTGTCCCGGGGCATTGTGTTCCCTTGAGTTTGCATGGTTTTCAAAATTCTTTCAAGATGCCGCAGGCCGCCTTTTGACGCGGCCTGGAGCATCTATTCTTATTGGCTGCACTTTTGGTACAGCGCCTGCAGATCACCGTTCAGCTGCGCGAAAATGTAGACCGGAGCACATCCGGGGTATTCCGTCACGCTTTTGGCGAGCTTTTTGGCTTCCTCGACCTTATCTTTCGACGGAAAGAGCTTCCAGCAGTCACCGGTGATAAACAGGTGTTTTCCTTCTACCCACTCGGGCTTGAAGTCGGGTACGCCACCGGCCAGGATATAGATTTCGCCGGCCTTTTCGATGAAATCTTTCACATCGACGGTGTTGTTGAAGTTGTCGAGCCCACCTCGGATGTTTGCGAAACAGCCCGGACAGGTCTGCTGTATTACGGCGTTAATTCCGGGAATGAGCCCCACCGGATCGTTCATGGGACGTTTGAAGAAGGTCCTGACGTCTTCCTTTGGGGCGCCCACCACGTCGATCTGGTCCAAGTCCCGCACGCCCAGGCCCTCGGTCGCCGCGATTCTGACGGCCGCTATTTCCACGGACTCGAAACCCATCACGTAGGATGTGACCGCGTCCACGGCCACGGTGTCGACGCCGGCGATCATAAGATTCATCTCTATGGGGTTTCCGGCGTGGGGTCCCTGCCCCTCCATGGCGATCAGCGCATCCACAAATGTCAGGTCTGCTTTGCGAATGCGAAGAAGATCCGCGCACTTCTGACCAATGTCGAGTCTGTGTACGTCCTGCTGTTGTCCGTTCGGATGGACGTTGGGGATGATTCCCTGCCAATTCTTGATGCCGAGGGTAACGGTTCCGGCGAGGTGTGTTTTCATCTTCGGCAGGTTGATGACCTTGTCCGCGTCCAGGAGCGGCTTAAAGACTTTTGCCTTGCGAAAAAGGCGGGCCCCCTCGATTTCCACATCCACCACTTCCTCTTCGTCAAAGAAGATGATCCTGTCGGCCCCACCCCGATTGGCTGCGGCTTTCATGCCGGAAGCGTCGAATGCGGGTCGGGCACGGCCCACGTGCTGTCCGAGGGAGGGGTTGTCTCCAACCCAGATCTCGCCGGCTTTGGAGTTTTCCTTGAGCCAGCTGACCATGGCTTCGATCATGCGCGGGTCGACCACGGAAAAGCTCTCAGGCGGCGCCAGGAAGGCCAGATTCGGCTTGATCAGGACGGTTTCTCCTTCCTTGATGATATTGTCGATGCTTCCCACGGAAAGGGCAATAGTCTCAGCTATTTTCTCTTTGAGCAATGCCACGTCTTCGTCATAGCGGACAAATTTTCCGCCTAAAAATTCCGGGTTTCCTTTCAGGGGTCCTGTTTTTACAATCGCTACTTTTGTCTTACTCATGTTAACCTCCTTCGAATAAAGGTTTAAACGGTTGTCGATTACCGGCTGCTGTTGACTAAAACGTCGTTTGCGTACAAGCAGATCTTGTTCTCGGGAAAACTTATCCATGCGTCGTCGGCCGGGATCTCGGTGCCGGGAGGCAGCTTGAGCCGGACAATATCTTCTTCGATTCTCACGGTCGCGATTCGGTAATTTCCGAATTCCTGCACCGTCTCGGTCCGGCCTTTCAGAGCACCGTCGGCGCCGGGGTCCGTGAATGAAACGAACCTGGGCCGGATCCCGAGTTTCAGGTTCGTCCTCTCTTCCGGAACAGAGACCGAAGAGGGCACGGGGAGTGAGCCCCCGGCTGTGTGAAGCTTGTCCCCGTCGAAGTCGCATTTGATGAAATTCATGGACGGAGACCCGATAAAATATCCCACATAGGTCGTTGCGGGCTTCTCGTAAAGTTCCTGGGGTGTGCCGGCCTGGACCACCTCGCCGTTGTTCATGACGACGATGGTGTCGGCAAAGCTCATGGCCTCGTTCTGATCATGGGTCACGTAAACCATGGTCAGACCGTAGCGTTCGTTGATGGTTTTGAGCTTTCTCCTGATATGGAATTTGAGCTGAGGGTCGATGACAGTCAGGGGTTCGTCCAGGAGCAGGGCGGAAACATCACTGCGAACAAGCCCCCGGCCCAGAGAAATCAGCTGTTTTTCGTCGGCCGCCAGCTTACGGGCGGATCTTTTCAGTTTGTCCGAGAGGTTGAGCAGTTCGGCGACTTCACGGACCCGTTTTTTGCGCTCCTTTTCCGGTACCCTCCTGCACTTGAGGGGGAAATCGAGATTTTCTTCCACGGTCATGAGGGTGTAGATCACGGGAAACTGGAAAATCTGGGCGATGTTTCGAGCCGGTGTTGAGTACTCCGTGAAGTTGACCCCGTCGAAGAGTACCCGGCCCTCGCTCGGTCGAACCAGTCCGGAGATGATATTGAGCATCGTGGTCTTGCCGCAACCGGAAGGACCCAGAAGTGCGTAGGTCCCCCCGTCTTCCCACACCATGTTCAGTTTCTTCAGCGCGTAGACAGGGTTTTCAACCGTCGGTTCGTACGTATGGGCAATATTTGAAAGTTCGATCCTGGCCATCCTGGTCTACCTCCCTTGCCCGGACGTTGCAGTGGGAGGACACATGAGTTCCCCATCAACAGAAAAAGCGTATATGCGGTTTTTGTCGATGCCGATCTCGACGGAGCTCCCAATAGGGTGGTGGTGAACCCCGGCCTCGTAGACGATAAAGGAACCGATCCCCCCCCGCATATGGAGGATTGTCTGGGAACCGCTGATTTCGCTGAGTTCAACCTTTCCGGTAATGTCGCCGCCAATGGTCAGGTCGGCGGCCTGTAGACCGAAAAGGTAGGGGCCGTCGGAGAGTCCCTTCAAGTGGTCCGGTACCGGAAACGTTACTTTCCCGCGCAGGCTGAGATCTCCCCCGTTGATCGAGCCTTCCAATATGTTCATGGGCGGGTCGTTGATGATCTCAGCGCAGCGAATGGTGGAAGGAGAGTTGAAAACCTCGAGAGGAGCGCCCTGCTGGATGATGGCCCCTTCGTGCATGACAATCAGTTCATGACCGAGCTGGATGGCCTCTTCGGGTTCAGTGGTGGTGTAGATCACGATGACGTCGTTCTGCCCCTGAAAAATGTTCAAGAACTCTTCTCTGAGCTGCTCTCTTAGCTTGTAGTCCAAATTGACCAGAGGTTCGTCGAGCAACAGGATGGGCGAGCGTTTAACCAGCGCTCGTGCCAGGGCAACCCGCTGCTGTTGACCACCGGAAAGGGTTCGCGGTCGTCGCTTTTCAAGCTGGGAGAGCCCCACTTTAGCAAGGACTTCACGGGCCCGTTTTTTTGCTTCGTTCTTCGGAACGTGCGCGCGTTTGAGTGGGAAGGTCACATTGGCCAGCACGTTCAGATGCGGGTAATTGATGAATTGCTGGTAGACCATGGCCACCCCGCGTTTCCAGACCGGAAGGCCCATAAAGTCTTTTCCGTGCAGGGTCAGTTTCCCCTTCTCGGGGGTCTGGAGACCGGCGATGGTTCTGAGTAGGGTGGTTTTGCCCGACAGGGTCCGACCGAGAACCGTGTAAAGCTTCCCACTGTTGAACTCAAAGCTTACGTCGTCCAGGTGCGGGACGCCGTCGATTCGAATGTCAAAATTTTTCATTAACAACGACACGTTAACATCCTCTCTATCGGATAGCGCCCGCCAGATTGCCGCTGGAAAGAAAGCGTTCGACAACGAAAGCGATAATCACCAATGGCGCGACGGAAACCAAAGCTGAAGCCGAGAGGCTCCACCAGGGCGTCACGGAAGAGTTGAGTGCGACCACTGCTACCGGCAGCAGCTGCGTTTTGGTGAAGGTGAGGGTAAAAGCGAAGAAAAAATCGTTCCACCCGAATATGATGCAAAAAATGCCGCCCACCACGATTCCCGGCAGTGAATTGGGCAGGACGACTCTCAGGAAGGCGCCTACCGGGGTGCATCCGTCAATCATCGCCATTTCATCCATTTCTTTCGGTATGTTATTGAAGAAATCGACCATGACCCATGTGGCGATGGGCAGAAGCAGGGCCACGTAAACTAGAATCAGACCGGGGATTGAGTCGAGAAGCCCTAAAAACTGAAGCATGAGGAAAAAGGGAATCGACAGTACAATGGGAGGCATGATTCTCTGGGAGATGAAAAAGAATGTGATATCGCTGTTCTTGATGAACCCTAATTTGTAGCTGAACCGCGCCAGACCGTAGGCTGCAAGGGTTCCGAGCACCAGACTGATCATGCTGGCGCTCAATGTGACGATGATGCTCGAAATATACGGTTGTACGATGTCGATGCCCCGTCCGCCCGATCTGACCAACACTTTCCACCCTTCGAGGGACGGTTCGTACTGGAGCCAGGGGATGTAGGTTGCACCCCCGGTGACACCATTTGCGGTCTTGAACGAAGTGGTGAGTGCCCAGAGAAAAGGGAGCGCCACAAAAGAAGACCAGAGAAGGATCGCTCCGTATTTGAGTGTGAGGTAGAGGGTTCTCATAGATTAATCCCGTGCTAAGTTACGCGTCAAGATCTTTGCGATGATCGTGAGGCTGATGATCATGATGACAAGGTATGTGATAGACAGTGTTGCCGAGTATCCAATCTGGTAGTCACGCATCCCTCGAATGTAAATGTAGTAACTGCTGGTTTCCGTTGCTGTCCCGGGTCCTCCTGATGTCAGGACATAGATGGTTTCCATGATCTTGGATGCCTCAATGAGTCTGATCATGATCGCTCCAATGGAGATGGGCGCCATCAGGGGGAAGGTGACACTGAAAAATGTCCTGAAAGGCCCTGCGCCGTCAATGGCAGCGGCCATATATGGGTCTCTCGGAAGGGACAGCAGGCCGGCCAGAAGCAGCAGGAACATGAACGGGGTCCACTGCCACGTTTCCACGAGGATGACGCTGACCATGGCCATACCGGCGGTGGAAAGCCAGGTGATCGGCTCGAACCCGAGCAGTTGGACAATGTCGTTGGCCGGGCCCAGGGATTCGTGCAGGATGGTCCGCCAGATAACGGACATAATGACCGGCGTTGTCATCATGGGCACCAGGAAAAGGACACGGACAAATCGTTTCATGATAACGTCGCGCCACACCAGGAGTGCCAAGCCGAAACCGAGCGCGTACTGGAGCAGGACCGAACCCACGGCCATGAAACTGAGCCGTCTGAGTGCTTCCCAGAACCTGCCGTCCGCAAAGAGCCGTGAATAGTTCTGGCCTCCGATCCAGTCGAGTCCGGGCTTGACCACATCCCAGCTTGAAAAGCTGACCCTGATGGTGAACAGAAGCGGAAAGATGATGATTGCGACCAGGACTATGAGCCCGGGAAGGAGAAAAATATGTTTGTGTTTCAGTCGCAGCATAACGCCTCTGAAAACGTCAGGGGGCTTTGCCTTTCAGGAAAAGCCCCCGTTGTGAAATTGTGAACAGGACCGCGGTGGGTCTGCGATCCTGTCCTTGGTCTATGGAAATCAGCGCAGGTTGTCCTCGAGGGCAACCACGTTCTTGTAAGCGTTGCGGACCCGATCTTTACCGATACGTTTCACGATCTGCGTCCATTCTTTTGCAACACCATCAAGCGCCTTCTGGGGGGTTTCTTGACCCGCCATGGCCTTGGAAACGCCAGCTGCAAGAGAGCTCATGAACTGACCGACTCCGGGAACCCTGAGGTCGAAAACGCGGTTCTTGCTCAAATCCATGCTGGACAGGGTTTCCACATAGGTTTCGGCTGTCTTTTTATCCCATCCCAGTTTTTCGACCCAGAAACTGGCGTCGAAGTGCGTTGACCGGTAGGGATTGACGCCAAAACGGCCGATCTGGAGATCATGCTCGGTGTTGGCCTGGTTGCTGAAAAACGCCAGAAAGTCGAACGCCATATCCTTGTTCTTGGACATCTTCGAAACGGCTGATGTCCATCCCCAGCAAATGTAAGGAGCGCGGTTGGGCGGGGAAAACTTGTCCCATTTGCCGGTGTCGCGGTTCCACGCTTCACTGGCGCCCGGCAGCGGCGCTGCTGCGACCTTGTTGCGGATGGGGCTGTCTTTCTGCATGGCCTGAACAAAGGCGTCGTCCCAGCTGTAGCTCATGAGGACCTGGCCACCACCGAAGGAGAAAATTTCATCACCAAGACCGAAATTGCTTCCCCCTGGGGGAAAGGCTTTTTGCGCATCCACGAAAAGCTCGAGTCCGCGCACCCATCCCGGCGTGTTGATCAGGGGTTTCATGGTTTTCAGATCAAAGAAGAAGCCGCCTTTGACATTCGGGTTCTTCGCGAACGGGGCTGCCCTGCTGATGAAGGCCGAGAACATGAGGTCGTCGCGTTTGGCAACTTCGGCGGTCCCAAAGTTCTTCTTTCCATTGCCACTCCAATCCCAGCCGGAAAAGTACTTGGCAACTGCGTTGTACTCTTCCCATGTCTGCGGGACCCGGAGATCTTTTCCCGTATCTTTCTTATAGCGGGCCTGCATCTTGGGATCACCGAAAATGTCGGAACGGTATTTCAGATAGTGACGGTCACCGTCCACCGGGAACTGGATCATCGTGTCGCCCCATTTGGCAACATCCTGGTAGTTGAGGGTCACTTCTTTCATGGCGCCGCTGTCCAGATACTTTTGGGGAACCGGGGCCAGGTAGTTGTTCAGGTCACCGATCCAGAGTGAGCCGTAAAAGAGAACATCGTAAGCGTCCTGTTTGGTCTGGAAGGGGATCATGATCCTCTGGAACAGATCACCGAAAGGGACATGAACCACGTTGACCTTTGCGCCGGTCAGTTCTTCGAACTGCTTGGCGTGCAAAGCGGTGGGTTCGCCCATGACCGGAACCGCATGGGTGATAATGTTGAGGGTTCTGCCGGAATAATCCTTGGCATCGATGGACTCGTAGGAACCGATTCCCGGGACATCTTTTTCAATGCCGTACTTTGAATAGTCGGCTGCCTGGGCCGAGAATCCGCCTGCGACCAGAAAAATGGTCAAAATCAAAGCTGCAAAATACCGTTTCATGTCTCCTCCTGTTTAAAAAAAAGGTTTTGATTTATGGAATTAAGACCGTGCGGCCTTTATTCCTCCTATCCTTAAGGTCCCGAAGGGCCTTGTTGGCGTTGCTTAACGAGTATTCTCGGGTGGTCAGGGTGACAAGCCCACGATCGACCATGGTGAGCAGTTCTTTCAAATCGGAAAAGGTCCCTCCGAGAACGCCTACGATGGTTTTTTCGGACCGGATCAGCTCGAGGGTCGATATGGTCAACTTTCCCCCATAGCCGACGAGGTAATAGTAGCCGCTCCTTCTGGTAACAAACAGACCTTTGTTGACGGAGTTGTTTCCCCCCACAAAGTCGATGACGGTTTCCACTCCCTTTCCGCCGGTCAGTGCAAGGATTTTTTCAGTGTAGTGTTCGTCGGCAATAAAGGTGTAGTGGGCGCCCACGGATCGCGCCAGGTCCAGAGCGGTCTCGGATTTGTCCACTACAATGATTTCGGTGGAACTGAGCGCTCTGAGGATCTGAATGCAGAGATGTCCGAGGCCTCCGGCGCCGATCACGAGGGTGTAGTGGCCCGGCGCCAGGTGCTTCGAGGCCCTGCGCGCCACGTTGTATGCCGTCAGGCCCGCGTCGGCCAGCGGGGCCATGTCCATTGGGGAGAGATGGGATGGCAGCTTCAGAAGCATGCTCTCTTCAGCGAGCATGTATTCCGCAAATCCCCCGTTACGGTTGAAGCCGGGGTAAAGCCCGCGCTTTCTGGAACTATGATTTCCGGTCGCTTCGGAAGCCTCCAAGCCTCCGGCGCCCGTGGGGTGCAGAATGACCGGGTCTCCAACCTGCACTGATTCGACAACCCCCCCGATTTCCTCCACCCAGCCGGCATTTTCGTGTCCCAGAATAATCGGTAACTTGATTCGCATGTGATTGCACCACAAACCTTTGATCAGCTTCAGGTCCGTTCCGCACACCCCGGCCCCGCCGATCCTGACGATGACATCGGTCGGTTCTTCGATAACAGGTTCCGGCACATCCTCGTACGACAGCCAGTCCGGGTCGTTCAAAGATTCATCGAATTGGTGCAACAATGCGGCCTTCATGTTCTTTTAACCGAGAGTCCTTTGTTTTTGTTTCAAAAAAAACAAAACTGTTTTTGGAAAGATAACCCCAGCATGGAGAGCAAATTACATGCCAGTGTCGAGGTGACGGGCCGATGCCCTATAAAAACAAAAGGTTATTGACAAGATACAGGGTGATGTACCAGTATGATGGGATGTGGTTGTTGGAAAAATGAACAGGTTGATGTTCTCGATTGTTCCCAAAATGAACAGATTTTGTCCGCTGGGAATTGAATTACAAGGTAGGAATCAATGAAGGAAAACCCTCGTGCCCTGCTGGCCCGCAACGGGTCGGTGCCCCGGGAATATTTCAATGGAGAAATCCGTACGTCCTGGGAACGGTGTTTCCACATCGGTCTTGATCCGTTTGGAATACCCAATCCAGTCAGGATCGGCGATTTGGAACTGAAAACGCTGAAGGAGAAAAACGATCTTGTCAAACGTCTGGCGAGGATCGAGATGGAAAACCTCCACAGGCAGATTGCCGGTTCCAATTTCACCATCATTTTCGCGAACGATGAAGGCATCATTCTTGACAGCATCGTCGATTTCTCCACCACGAGACAGGACGAGAGGAGGATCTCTCCAGGATACATCTGGAGTGAAGAAAACAACGGCACCAACGCTCTGGGTCTGGTCGCCGCCATCCGAAAACCGATAATTGTGCACGGGGACGAACATTATTTCATGGCGCACGCGGGACTCACCTGCGCAGCAGCTCCCATTTATGGCCTCGATGGCGAAACCGTCGGGATCATCGATGCCACTTCGGACTGCCGCTCCAGGCAGAGGCATACCCTCGCTCTGGTGGAGATGTCTTGTGTCACCATCGAAAAGGGCCTTTTCAGGGCAAGGCACAAAAACCATTTTGTCTTTGAGATTCACAATCGCCGGGAATTCTTAGGGACCTTGCAGTCGGCCATGATCGCTTTGGACGGGAACGGTTTTCTGGTGGAAGCCAGTCGCCAGGCACGCTTTTTTCTACAGGGGATTTCCCTGACAGCGAGAATCCATTTTGACGAAATATTCAAAACGTCACTGAAAGAGTTCCTCGGGCAGCTCCAGGGCGGCCGAACCATCAACATTACCGACCGGGAAGGGAGTTCCTTCGCAGCAAGGCCATGCAACCATTTTGCTAGGAAGGAGGCCGTGAGAAGGGTTCCGGAACGCGTCTCCGACCATTTGAGGGAAGAAGTGAAGATGGTGTGGGAGGATCCGGCCGTCAGGTCTGCGATGCACCTGGTCAAGGGGGCCGTGGAGCTGAAAGTGCCGGTCTTGATTCGGGGGGAGACAGGGACCGGGAAGGAACTGATGGCCAGATACGCCCACTCCATCAGTGGCCGTAACGGTAACTTCGTACCGGTTAACTGCGCGGCCCTTCCGGAAAATCTTTTCGAATCGGAGTTGTTCGGGTACCGGGACGGAGCGTTCACCGGGTCCAGCAAAGGGGGTTCCTCCGGCCTTGTCACGCAGGCACGGGGCGGCACGCTTTTTCTGGACGAAATCGGCGCCATGCCGCTCCAGGTGCAGGTGAAATTGCTGCGGTTTCTGGATAGGATGGAGATCCGGCCGGTGGGGGGAACGCGGGAAATCAAGGTGGATATCCAGCTGATTTCGGCCACCAACGCAGAACTTACCGGCGCCGAGAGCGACGGTTTCAGAAAGGATCTTCTCTACCGCCTCAATACTATGGAAGTCCGTATCCCTCCGCTGAGAGAGCGGAGCGATCTCCAAAACATCGTTGATTCTGTTGTAAAGGGTTTTGGTAAAGAACTGATCCTGGAACCCGGTGCCATGGCGCTTCTGGAGGTCTACAGCTGGCCGGGAAACATCCGGGAATTGAAAGGCCTCCTGACGCGCCTGCTCATCTCCTGCCCGGACCGGAAGGTTCTTGACGAAGATATTCAGAAGCTTCTTTCCGCCCAAGATACCCAACTGGTTTCTGAGCAGTCGAAAAACCTGGCTGATCACGAACGTGAGATTATTCTAGCGGCCTACGAACGGCACCAGGGAAACATATCTGCCGTGTCGAGGGATCTCGGAATTTCCAGAAACAAGGTCTACAAGAAACTGAAAGAAGGCCGTCACATAGGGTAGACGGGAGGTCAAACATAGCCCGGTATCATTATCCCAATTTCAAGACAAAGCCTCCGACCCGTTTTTCCACCTGGTCCCGAACGTTTCGCATGAAATCAATAGACTCCTTTGCAGGGTCCGGCAAATCCCAGTCCTCGGTGACGGCACCGGGAAAAGTGGGGCACGTGACCTCACACCCCATGAACACCACGGCATCCGGTTGCCAGGCATCGGGCAGATCTGAAATGGCGGACGGCTTCAAATAGGCCATATCAATCCCCTTTTCCGCCATCACTGTCTCCATCATGGGGTTCACTTTCTCTGCCGGGGCATTCCCGGCACTTTCAACTTCAAACCGGTCGCCGGCCATTTGCCGAGCAAAGGCCGCGGCCATCTGGCTTCGGCAGGCATTTTCACGGCAAACAAAAAGAACCTTTTTCCGGTTCAAGAAAGACACTGACAATTCCTTTGCCTTCGCGCTGGCTTCTGCCAGCGCCGTGGGGTGCGCGCCCATATCACCCATTTTTTCCACTTTCCGATACCCCAGCTTTCCTTCAAAGCCGGCACCTACGGCATCGAAGAAATATTTGGCCGTCAGGTTTGTGCCGTCAAACAGGTTCTTCCCTTTTGTGGCACCGACAGCCAATAAAAAACCTTTTCGCCATTTTCGCCTCGGATCTTCCAGACCCAGTGCATATTTCCTGGACCAAAGTGCCTGGGATCGATCAATAAAAGCTTTCAACTGTGCAGTCGGTCCATAAAAATAGATAGGCGTGGCCAATACCACCAGGTCCGCCTTTCGCAAAAGGGGATAAGCTGCCTGCATGTCATCATCCTGAGGACAGTACCCTTTCCTCTCACAGGCGCCACACCCCAGGCATGGCATTACTTTCATTTGGGTCGCATCCAGAGTGTTTACACGCCCCCCAAGTCTTTCCACCTCATTTAGAAACGCAGACAAAAGAATACCGGTATTTCCCTTTGCACGCGGACTACCCTGTAAACCGAGGACAAACATATAGAATTCCTTCCCAGGTAAATTATTTTTAGTTCAGATGCTGATTTTCAAAACGAAGGGGGTCGGCTTTCGGGAACGTACTCATGGGGAATTTTCCCCTCGTTCCATTCCTTGGAAACATAAAAATTGCAGTAACAGCTTCCGTATTTCTCAACATCCGCCTCCCTGTATTTGCAGGGGCACATGATATCCTTGTCCTTTTCCCGATCTCCAGCAGCCAGTCTGCACGGGCAGCACATGTAGCCATAGCGATTTTTGTTGTCCATAAGCCCTTGAATCAAATCAAACACCATCTTTTTATCATTGCTGAAGTAAAACCCTTTCGGTTCCTGCACTTTTTTTAACAGCGCATAAAGCTTCTCCACCTCACTCATAACCCCAACGCCTCCCTGATTTCATCTTCTCTGTATCCGACAATGACCGTGTCTCCGATAATGATTGTGGGGAATGAACAGTTTGGATTCCATTTTTTGACATCTTCCAGTATTGCGGCTCTTTCATCACCATGAAATAAATCCACATCGGTAAAATCATATTTTACCTTGCATTCATTCAAAAACGTCTTGGTTGATTTACAGTGACCGCAAGTACTGAGTGTATAGATTTTTACTGAATCAGCCATTGAGACCCTCTCCTTTTTTCCTCTTCCATGCCAGATATTCTCCGTGGGTAAATGCTGTACCCAACCCGGAAAATGATGCCTTATGCTCGTCTTTCCTGCAGATACGGCATCGGGTTTCACCGCACATCTGGCATTGAAGACAATCAGAGCAACCCTTTTTTCTGTTAGGAACTATGGGTAAGTTCAAAAAATTCGTCATCTCTCAAAAAAATGGCGCCTAATCTCCCTGCTCCGCCATATAATCATCATACATGGTTTCAAGGGCAAGTTTATGTTTGGCTTCTTCCTGGCATAACATCTTGAAAACATTTTTAAATTCTTCTTTATCCGCCTTTTCTAACAGTTCATTATAAAGTTTCAGGGCTTTCTCTTCCCGCTTCATGGCCAGTCTGAGGAGATCCGCATAATCCATATCTTTTGGGTCATCCACATCCACCAGATAGTTACTCCTCTTGATATCGGGGATCCATTCAAATTTATAATCCGCCAATTTGTTCTCGGCTTTCCCTAAATTTTCAAGCATATCATAGTGATTCTGTTCTTCCCCGGCAAAGCCCTCCAAGGTTTCTCTGGCGCCCGAAAAAACAGCATTTTTTGCCAGACCTGAATAAAAATCAACGGCTTCTTTCTCTTTGTCCATGGCAAAAAGAACAATTTCTTCAAATGATGTAAAAGACATATGTTTCTCCGATTTTCAAAAAAGGGTTTAGTTCAAAAGCGAATTCAAGTGCGATTCGATCTCCCCTTTAGGGAGGGCGCCCACCAGGTTATTGACAAGCTCGCCATTCTTGAACAGAAGCATCGTCGGAATGCTCTTGATAGAATACCGGGAGGCGGTTTGTGGGTTTTTATCCACATTCAGTTTGGCAATCTTGACACGTCCTGCATATTCAGCTGCCAGCTGTTCCATTACAGGACCCACCGTACGGCAGGGCCCGCACCATGGGGCCCAGCAATCAACCAGGACAGGCCCGGGAAAAGCAAGGATTTCCTGCTGAAATGTCATGTCCGTAACGTCAACGGGTCTATCCGTAACCGAACCGGTCGACAATGGTGCCCTACATTTTCCGCAGACCGGTTTTTCTCCCATTCGATCTTTGGGAACCCTGTTTTTGGCGCCGCATTGGTGACACTTCAAAATGATGCTTTCCCCGTTCATGATCCGTCCTTTTTTCTAACCGCTATTCCGGCTCGAACTGGTCTTTTTCTGCGCCGCAAACCGGACAGGTCCAGTCATCGGGAAGATCAGCAAATGCGGTTCCTGCGGCCACGCCATTATCCGGATCCCCTTCTTCAGGATCGTAAACATATCCACATACCGAACAAACATATTTTTCCATATAATTCATCTCCTAAATCTATTCCATTAGAGTTTTTGGGCAATGTCCTTACCATAGCCCTGTGCCATTTCAATCCCGCCACCCAGCAAAGCGGATTTGAGCATTAAAGGACCGCTGACCATATCCATTTTGAGGACGTTTTTCATGGTGTCAAAAATCCTTTCCGGCGCCTCCCCACTCCATCCGAACGCGCCGAAAGAACCTCCAACCTTCCCTTCAAGACCGGTCTTATCCCCCAGAAACAGCATGGTTTTCATGGCCTGCATCATTTCACCGTGGTAAGTTGCTGATCCGAAAATATAAGCGTCATAGCCTTCCAGCCCATCAACCTTTTTCACCTTGGTGGCATTGACAACCGATGCTTCCGAACCTTGAATGCGAATCCCTTCGGCAATCAAATCTGCGATTCTTTTTGTTTCATTGGATCTGCTGGCATACACAACAAGTGCTTTTCCCATCAAAAACCTCCTCGCTTATTCTTCCTCCACAACGACTTCACCCTTATGTTTGGTTCCACACAGGGGGCACAGGATATCAATCTCATTCTCGTCGCCGATGAATTTTTCCCTTAACTTTTCCGGCCCCAGAAAACTCACATCCCCGCAGGCACACTGAGGGCATTCAGCTCTCACCCGGTACTTTTTTTTGGACATGTAATCCTCCCTGATTTTCGTCTAAAGTCTTGGATCCTGACCGGTATTTCCACAGTCAGGAATATAACATGTGGTATCAACAAACTCACATTTTTTATCACAAGACGGACATTTTTCCGGCGGCGCATCCGACTTAACATTGTAACCGCATTCCTTGCATTTCCAGTCTCCCATTGTAACACCCCCTTTCACAGGTTCTCAAACTCACCCATCATTCTTTAAACACTTAATTCTTCTTATAAAAAAACTAAATTTTGTTATTGAAAAGCATGTTTCGTGCCAAAATGAAATAAATAATTCGCGAAAGACCAAAAGATGTTGATCATCAGATGTTTAAGGCACACGCCAAAAAAAAGACTTCCGAAAGAATGAAGGCACCAGACAAAACATTATGATACAAGACCGTCTCACAAAAAAAGAACCATCATAACAAGTTGATATCTTAATTGCCCAAGCGTAAAGTTGTCTCATATTAGCTTTTGAATCAAAACTGTCTCATGAAACACCTTATGCAAGCCACCGATCTTAATACCACTACCACTTACCCGCCCCAAGGCATTTGCGCGTATGTGTCCGTGAGTTTATCCCGAAATTCCTTAAAAAATTTTTCGTGGGCTTTTTCCCATGCCGCCAGCATCTTCAGGGCCTTTGAAGCAGGGCCATCCACTTCAACAATTTGTTTGAACGCTGTTACCGCAGCACCCACACCCATCCGTTCCAGCGATGTCTGGAAAAAACTCATGCCGCTTTTTCCTGGTTCAGTGCATACTCAAAAATCTTGATCAGGTTTTGATCGTGTTCCATTGTCAATACTACCACACATATGGTACAGTATAGAATAATTATATCTACAGGGCAACCCGTTTAACCAAAGTTGCCCTTATTCTGCAAGACCTCCTCAAGGAGACTCAAGCAACATGAAATTCGCCACGTTCAACGCCAACTCCATACGCGCCAGGCTCCCTATTTTACTGGATTGGCTGGAGCGAGAGAGCCCGGATATTTTATGCCTTCAGGAAACCAAAGTACAGGACCAGGACTTTCCATTGGAACCCTTTGGGCAGTGCGGATACCATGCGGCCTTTAGAGGCCAGAAATCCTACAACGGTGTTGCCATTCTCAGCAGATCACCGCTACAAGACCTGAAACTGGACCTCTTTGAAAACGGTGATGAACAGGCGCGATTCATCAGCGGCGCCATTGACGGCATCTCGATCGTCAACGTCTATGTTCCCCAGGGCTTTCAGGTGGATTCGGACAAATTCCAGTATAAACTGAGGTGGCTTCAAACGCTCTATGATCATATTTCCAACCGTTACGATGCCGGTTCCCCCCTGCTGGTGGCTGGCGATTTCAACGTAGCCCTGGAAGACCGGGATGTCTATGATCCCGATGGGTTCAGGGGAGGCGTGGGGTTTCACCCTGAGGAACAGGCGTTGATGGAAAAGTTCTTCCAATGGGGGTTGGTGGATATCTTTCGAAAACATACACCAGACCCCGATCATTACACCTTCTGGGATTACAGAATTCCCAATGGCTTGAAACGAAACATGGGCTGGCGCATCGATTATATCATGGGAACAGCTCCTCTCGCTGAAAAATCAAACGCCATCTGGATCGACACCCATGCTCGCGGGCTGAAAAAACCGTCGGATCATACTTTTCTGGTCACATCTCTGAATCTTTAGATCTCAATTTTCAAAAAGCACCGCATATTTACCATATCCTTCCTTCACCAGATCCCCTTCGGGAACGAAACGAAGGGCCGCAGAATTCAAACAGTAACGACGGCCGGTGGGCGGCGGTCCGTCTGCAAACACATGGCCTAAATGGGAATCCCCATAGCGGCTTCTGACTTCGGTCCTTACAGAAAACAGACTCCGGTCTTCATTTTCAACAATATTTTCCGACGCCAGGGGTTTGGTGAAACTGGGCCAACCCGTCCCCGAATCATATTTGTCGAGGGAGCTGAAAAGAGGCTCTCCCGAAACCACATCAACATATATTCCCCGCTCTTTGTTATTCCAGTATGCATTATCGAAGGGCGGTTCCGTGCCGTCTTTCCGGGTCACCCCGTATTGTAGCGGCGTCAGTCTCTTTTTGAGGTCGTCATCGGGCTTTTTCCGGTACGCCGCCCACCCGGATGCCGGCTTTTTCTCTTTGGTTTTGCCCTTCCATATTCGCGTCAGATACAGGTCGCGACCGGAGCCGCTTCTGTACTGCCGGTAGCCCATTGGATTTTTTTTGTGGTAATCCTGGTGATACGCTTCCGCTTCATAAAAACCGGAAAATTCCCTGACCTCCGTCGCAACGGGCTTATCATAGGTCCCGGATTGGTTTAGCCGATCCCTGGACTTAGAAGCCGCCAGCTTTTGTGCTTCGGAATGGTAAAAAATGGCGGTTTTGTATTGTTCCCCCCGATCAACGAATTGACCGCCCGGATCTGTGGGATCAATCTGTCGCCAGAACAGTTCCAGGATTTCCGAATAGCGCGTTCGAGAGGGATCAAAGGTGATCTGAACGGCTTCCACATGACCGCTCTTACCCGAAACCACATCGACGTAGGAGGGGTTTTCCATGTGCCCCCCGGTATAGCCCGACTTCACTTCCAATACACCGTCGAGGTTTTCAAAGGGATGCACCATGCACCAGAAGCAACCGCCCGCAAGCGTCGCCTTTTCAACAGGGGTTTTTGCATCTGAACCCGTCGGCGCAACCATGAGTGCGGGTAACAAAGAAAACAAAAGGGCTCCTTTTCCAAACATTTCAGATTCCTTTCCGATTCAACACCGATTTGACGATACCCAAGGATACCACATAAAGAACCTGGGATGAGGCATTGAGGCCCAACAGTCTCGACGCCTCCCCATCATAAAAAGCGCCGATACCGCAGCAACCCAAGCCCAGGGCCGAGGCGGCCAGGTAAAGCCGCTCGCCCAAAAGGCCCGCGGTCATCATGGCGTATCGATATCCCCTCGGGCCCCATGATCTTTCCAGTAACGCCATGTTGGTCATGAACACGAAATGAAGGGAGGCGCTTCCCATCCATTCCTGATCCAAGCAGATATGGGACATGGCATCTGTCAAAGCGCCGGGCTTTACGAAACCTAAACCCTCCGTTTCTTCATCCATCACATAGAATCCGTCCCTGAGGGATTCTACACCGTTTGTCAAAAACCCGGTACAAACAGTGTGAGCATACCGATCCATGCCGCCGAAATCCATAGCGGTGATACCCTTGAGCAATGCATGCAAATGAGAAACGGGCAGGGTTTCGGCCACAAAATTTCTGCTGGATCTTCTACGGAAAACAGCTTCCGGGTATGGTAAACCTTGCTCAGACGCCGACGTGGAAGGAACCAAAACCCGGACTTCAGGAATGATCCCCAAAGAATTGCACACATTCAGACCCGTTTTGCCTGACATCATGTCGTATCCGGCAGTGTGAACCACCCGCACCTCAGGCATATCCACTTCACGAGCGGAGACCCGACTGGCCTTTTTCACCGTATCCGGCAAATCTTCAATGGCTCGGGAATCATATGCCCTGGGGGAATCAAGTTTTCCCTTCAACCGACACACGGCAAGGGCGACTTCTCGACTTTCATCCAGACCCAGCAGATGGTTGATGGCGTTATCGTCAAAATCAAAGTTAGTTTCAAATGGGTATTTCAGTGCCTTGAGGGACAGGGAAAGGTTTTCAAGCACGTGCCCCGTATCCAGCAAATGGTAGCGGTACGAACGATTCCCGTATTTCCACGCACTCCTGAAAAAAATGGACGTCAGAAAGAAAGTGAGTGGTGCGCCGTCAGCCGCCTCTGAGAGATGGCCATCACGGAGCTTTACCAGAGTGTGATCTGAAATGGAAAAATGATAGAGTCCGGGATCCAGATCCTTTACACCACTAGAAAGCACATATATTTCCGTGGGATAAAGGGCGCCTGCCGAAGCAGCGCTTCGATAATAGAACATTCCGTTGGGATGACGTGTTTGGGAGGTTAACGTATACGTCAACAGCAGGATTCTGGAGAGCTTCTCCAGATCAAAAACCGCCAGATCAAAAACCTCTTGGCTAACAGGGTCCTTAAGGGGCGTTTCATAAAGATCAAAAAGGTCCTCACAGGGAAGCGGCATCTCACGGGGCATGGAAACCGTTTCCCGGCCGTCATAACGTTTAAAGACATCCGGCTGGTTCTGCCAATCCAGAAAATGGCCGCCCATTTTTGACCGCTCGTATCGGGTCTTTTCGTGATATAAACCGGCAGTCCGGCTCATGCCGTCCTCGCTTTCAGGGTTCCGGGTATTCATTTGGTTCCCATGATAAGCTTTATGTTTTGACCGAAAACCGTTTCTCTCTAAAATGCATTTTTGCCCTTTGGCACCTGGGGCAGGTGAGCTGGTCGGGAAGCGCCTCAAACGGAACCCCAGATTCTACACCTGCTTCTTTGCATCCCTTTTCCGGTTCATAACCATAACCGCATGGGCACTGGTAAACGTGAACCTTTCTATAATTTTCTTTTGCCATAACCTATCCTACCTCCCTTGGTGAAACTCAGAGATCGCTGAAAAAACCTCACACTTTCCCATGTCAACCCGGGTATGTCCAATGAACATGCTACACCTTATAAAGCGATAATGCAGTTTGCGTGCCAGAACATACAACAGAGACCCGGAATACAGATAACCATCGATTTATCAATTGGTTATGCCAATACATCGACCTCACGCACAACAAAGTGCCGCCTGAAAAACCTGGGTTTTGAGACAAAAGTGTCACAGGATACTAAGGCGGTAAGATGCAGTTTTAAGTTTAAAGTTTTAAGTTTTTGGTTTTTCAGTCAATGAGCGTCTTGTTTTTCATGATAGAAAGCCGGGAAATATGGATCATGGCCGGGTTCATTTTCGGCATGATCGAGCCGGTCATCCTTCATGCCTTTCTGTAACATTGCCGCTGGTTGTCTCCAAAAGCGTCTCCGCTCCATTGGAAGAGATGGGAACGGAATCTTGGAAGCCAATTGTTCTTGACATAAAGGATCTTTTATCATTACATCAGTTGCAGGTATTTTCACCAAACCTTCAACCTCGATGCAGGAGGTTACCCGATGAAAGAAAGCTTCAAATTGTATATGCGCTGCTCCTGATAGACATCGTTTATCTGTTGGGGTTTAAAAACTCTTCCATACAAAGCCAAATCCATCGTGATGTGGGGACTAAAAGCCATGGGTTCCAAAATTCTCCATTGACCTTATTCAAGGGTATATTTTCTTTCCGAAAGATAACCAGGTTACCGAATGAGGCGTCATTAAGGAGATCTTTTCACGACATCTTCGGCAAAGGAGGTCGTTAATGGGCATTATTACAATCGCCAGGGGTACATATAGCTATGGGCAGGAAATTGCTGAAAAGGTAGCGCAAGAATTAGGATGGGAATGCATCTCCCGGGAAGTTATTCTGGAAACCTCTGAAGAATACAACATCCCAGAGATAAAGCTAACGCGAGCTTTTGAGAATGCCCCCTCTATTTTAGATCGATTTACGCATGGAAAGAAAAAATACATTGCTTATGTTCGGGCTATTCTCTTGCAGCATCTAAAAAAGGGAAATGTAGTTTATCATGGATTTGCAGGTCACTTTTTCGTTGAGGGTATATCCCACGTCCTGAAGATATTGATTACTGCCAATATGGAGGATCGAATTTCCCTTGTGAAAGAACGGGACAATATTTCGAGAAAAGAGGCTGCTCTCTTGATCAACAGGCTTGACGATCAGAGAAGAAGATGGGGAAAAACCCTGTATGGGATTGAACCGTGGGATCCTTGTCTCTACGATTTGACGTTCCATATCGACAGGATTACAGTAGAGGATGCCGTGGAGACAATATGCCGGGTTTCAAGGCTAAAGCAATTCCAAATAACTCCCGAGTCTGAAAAAACAATGGATGACCGGTTTCTCGCCGTTAAGGTCGAAAACCTTCTCATCGATGTAAAGCCAAAAGTGGATGTAAATATCGATAACAAATTCGTTTATCTAAGACCTGCACTTCCCATAAACGAAGAATCCGAGATAGTGAGCAAAATGGGAGAAATCATGAAAACAATTCCGGGTATTCGAGGAATTGAAGTGGTTTCATAGCGACCATACGCCCGCCATCAAAAGCAGATGGAAAATGATCATCTACCAGGTTTGTCAATGGCCTCACCCCTTTCTTGTATGAATTCCAAAAAACTTTCCCTTTTCGGCAATTCCAATTGAATGTCGTCCAAATTTTCAGGGATGGGAAGCTGGCCATACGTGTGACACGCCGCCACAGCCGCGTGAATATGTTCCGGTGGGGTTTCCGAGGGAATGTGGTTGAGGTGGATCATGCAGCGCCCGTCTCTGGCCATCTTATCGATGTAAAGCTTGAGGCGCTCCACAATTGCCTCTATGGGTCCATTCCGAAGGAGTTTTGCATCCACGCCCGCGGTTACAGACGCATTATGCTTATTGGCGAATGCCTTTACCCGTCCGGGCCCGACTTCATAAAGGTCCGGATCCAATACGCTCAAAGAACCGGGGCTGCATTGAAGCTTTTGCAGAAAGAACCGTTCAGGATCATTGGTTTGCGCATCCCCCCAGTTCCCCCGTGTCAGCAGCCGGTCGCCCAGTCTATCCCGCAGCCTCTCAGTGTATGCGACAACATATTCGTCCATCATATCCAGTGTGATCATTGGAGGAGAAGCCCAGGCATCGCGTCCGTCTAAGATCAGTTCGGGGTTGCCGATCTCGCTTCGCATCGTTTCTACAAAGGGCGCAATCACGTCATCGCACAGAAATTGGAAAAGGCGATGAACAAAACCAGGGGTTTCGGCCATATCACAGATGAGATTTTCATACCCCCTTATGTTGACGGCCAAACTAAAGGGAGAGGTGAAATAGATCCGTTCCAAGTTTACCCGTCATCTCCAGGTAATATTTATTCACCTCCAGGAGCCAGGGCATTCGGCCTGATTTATAGGGGTCGGGGGGGGTGATACGATCCAGGTCTGAAGGTGATTTGATCAACGGTTTGGTGCGGTCCACATCGGGTATTCCGTCGGGAGGATAAACAACCGTTTGCCCCAGGGCCTCGGCCTCGATGTTGTAAACGTCCCAAAAATTAATCGGCGTATCGAATCCATAGTATTCTGTAGCCAAGAGCTGTACGCGCGCGAAGGTGAGGGCATCGGTAAAAAAGCGCTTGGATGAAACGTCGGCCAAACGGGCTGAATGGTCGTTACTTTGAGCACCGATTATAATGTGAGTGGTTTCTGTGGATTTTTTCATGTTCCCTCGATTACCCCTCCAACGGATAAGAAATCGCTTTTTTAGGCAAAATCTATGTAAATCACGGCTTGCGTGTCAAGCTAAATTCGATCGCGAATATGCGGTTCTTGGCCTGGGAGGACTGTAACGGACAAAAGAGCACATCAAAGCCAACACCGAAGTCCTCAATGCCATCGAGCCTGACTTTGTGAGACTCCGACCCTGGTCCCGAAGGTCAATACGCTCCTGCTGCACCAGATGGGTAAGGGCCTCTCAAAAAATTTCCAAGCCCCCAACTCCCGCGAACGCGGGTGTGGGGGTAGATGCCGACTGCCCCATATCAGGCATTTTCCAATTCCCTCCGGTCCGCCATGTCCAAAAGGATTCTGTCGCGGGCTTTGTCGATACCGAGCGCCTTTCGTTTCTTGTCAATATGCGCAATCATCATTTTCGCCATTTCGCGGGGATCAGGAGAAAAGCCCCACTTGCCAAGACCCTCTTCCTCTAATCCGTCAAAGAGAAGATCATGGAATTTTGTATTTTCAACAATCGGGAACGTCACGCCGAATACCGTGTACACCCCTGATGCCACAAAGTATTGACCGATTGCAATTGCCTTTTCACTCATCCATTCAGGCGCTGCACCTGCGGCTGGAAGATCGGCGATGCAGTCCCCCAGCCCGCCCACGCGAACCATTTCTGAAGCCGCAATGAGTATCCTGCTGTTGTCAACACAGGAGCCCAAGCCGAGCACCGGCGGCATTCCCACTGTTTCGCAGACTTCTCTTAGGCCGGGGCCCGCAAGATAGGCCGCTTCAGGAGTGCAAAATCCTGCCTTGGCAAGTGCAATCTGTGAGCAGCCGGTCTGCAGGACCAGGACGTCATTTCTGATCAGTTCCCTGACCAGTTCCACATGGACTTCATCCTGCCTCACCCTCGGGTTGGTGCATCCCACCACGCCGGCCACACCGCGGATTCGACCGTTGATGATATTATCGTTCAAGGGCGTATAACTTCCCCGGAATTTGCCGCCAAGCATGTAGTTGATAGATTCGTATGAGAATCCATGAACACCGGGATTGACAATATTCGGTATTTCTATTGGGAGATTACGATTCTTAAATCGATCAATGGCCTGCATGACAATTTCGTCGGTGCATGTCTTGGGGCTGTGTTCATTAAATTCAATATGCTTCGCCCCTTCAATGTGACACCTTGGGTTTGTTGTGAACAGCGGCGTTTTGTAGCACTCGGCTACTTTTGCCAACCCTTGTTTGATACATTGGATATCCACCCCCATGGCATCTACCGCGCCCGTTACCAGGATGGCTTCGGTGGAAGAAAAGTTGCCGGCATGGGGTACGCCGTGCCGGGACATCATCTCCGAGCCTGAACAGCACATGCCGACCAGGTTAATCTCATCGGCGCCCGCTTTTTTTGCTGCCTCAACAAGACTTGGGTCGCTGACCGATTCAAGGATAGACTCGAAAAGGTTCGGTTCGTGCCCATGAATGATAATGTTGACCTGGTTTTCTTTGAGGACCCCCATATTGACTTCGGCCAATAAGGGAGATGGCGTACCGAACAGGATGTCTGATATCTCCGTGGACACCATCGATCCCCCCCACCCGTCGGCGAGGGCGGTTCGGCTGCATTGCTTAACGATATTTGCATAATGCTGATCCACACCAATGGCTGTCCGGTGAATCATTTCCATGATTTCCCGCATGGCGCCACGCGGAACAATGCCGAGTTTTCGCCAGGTTTCGAGGGTCTTTTCGGGGACCCGTTTCATTAAGGGTATTTCTCCCTCGATCTGGGTATAGGTCCGCTCAAGCGCCCCGTAGAGATCCAGTGCGATCTCTTCCGTACTTCTTCCCTCAACGTCAATCCCCAGGGCCTCAGATAGCGCCTTTAATTTGGTCGGGTCCTTTATGGAATAATCCTTTATCTTGCCGGTTACCACTTCACGGAAAAGGTCGAGCATGGCCATGCCGTGGTCCGTGTGTGCCGCTGTCCCCGCCGCCACCATACGACCGAAATTACGGGCTTGTATGGTATCGATGGTTGCACCGCAGACGCCGACTTTGCCATAAGGATCTTTGGCATTTAAACGGCACGGACCCATTGAACAATGTTTGCAGCAGGCGGAGTTGGCACCGATGGGACAAGCCTTCATATTAGCCGCTCTGTCAAAAGCAAGTTCAACGCCGTCTCTTCTCGCTTTTGCAATCATTTGCGCTGTGGCATCGCATGCCGTTATCTCTTTGGGTGACATCTGTTTCTTAACATCCGATTTTGGTTCCATCATATCCTCCTTTTTTCATAACAAAAATAGAAGAAGAATTATGTTTCCATAGCCTCTTTTCTTCTATAGCAATTTAGTAGAGATTAAGAACCATTCCCGGTGGTGTCAAGGACATATTGCCAAATCAAAATTGACAAACTCCTAAAAAAACCACTGAGCCGTTTTCGTCATTCCCGCCTGCTTCACCTGCGCTGGTGATGACGGGCAGGGTTCCTTGAAAAAGATTCAAGGGCTACCCTGCAACGGATACCGTAAATTGACCATAAAATAGAAAGGAGCGTCTCTCCACTCAAACTTATATAAACAACCCAACCTTTCAGTCATATTTGACGAAAAAAGCCTTGACTATCGTTCCATTTATTATATAATTCACCCATGAAAAGATTCATAGAGGATAATTTGATAAAATGGAAAAATGAGGAGGGACGGAAACCCCTTATTCTTTCGGGCGCTCGCCAAGTTGGGAAGTCGTACCTGATTGAAAAGAATTTTGCTCCTCATTTTGACCGGCTTTTGAGTATTAACTTTGAAAAGCAGCCCGAATACAACAACTGCTTTGAATCAGGCTACAGCACTGCCGGCATCTTAAGGAAGATAGAGGCAATTGCAGGAAAGAGAATACGGGTTGGAAGCACACTTGTTTTCTTTGATGAAATTCAGTTTTGTCCCAATGCCATCATTGCTCTGAGATATTTTTTTGAAGAAATCCCGGCGCTGCATATCATCGCTGCCGGGTCATTGCTTGAATTCACCATTGAAAAAATCTCAGTCCCTGTTGGACGAGTTACATTCCGACACTTGAACCCCATGTCATTCGAGGAATTCCTGTATAACTCAGGGAATCAATTTCTTCTTGATG
>JABGPV010000090.1 GCA_018644785.1 Deltaproteobacteria bacterium
ATAAATCTTCTCCATGAGGTCCGCTCCCTCCTTTGTGCCGGCCATGACAATCAAAACAAAGAGGGCATTGCTCAAATCCGATAAACCTAAAGGGGCGGGGATGCACTTTTGAAGATCCAGCAGTTTCTGCCAGTAGGCAACCGTTTTGTCGCTCTGGTGCACGGCATGGGCCAGTTTTTCAGGAGCGATTGAGATGTTCAGGATGGATTCGATTTCCCCAATGGCGCATTTGATTTCATCTTTAGCGAAATCCACATAAAAATCCGGAATATTATCAGGCTCCATGACCCGCGGGGTATTCACAAACACCAGGGGTTTTCGGTGAATTTCCCGCAGGGTATCCCACCATTTGAAATAATGGGAACAGGCACTGCTTGTCAGCAGGAGCAAATCCGGATCACCGATGCCGCCATTGGGCGGCTCAATATCATCGGCAAGGGTATAACCCAGGTTGTTTCGGCAATAAGAGCACAGATCCTGGGTATAGTGATGGGCTTCGGCTTTTGCGCAGTATGCGGGTGATGCGTGTCTTGCGGCGCAAACACAGGCATAGTTCTCCGGAAAAGCCGGTTGAATGCCGGCGGCATAGGCCACTTCGATGAGGGGGTTTGAACTCATGAGCGTATGGGCCAGGGGTTTTCGATTTCGCGTATCGCTGTAATGTTTCTTCATGGCGGCGCCAATGTCCCTGTTGAAGGCCGGGCGTTCCCGTTTCTTGATTTCCATTAGATATCCTTATCCCCAATCATTTCAATAAACGCCTCTATCCGTGTTTGCAAGGCTCCCATGGCGCATAGGTAATCGGTCTCAATGAGCATGGTGGGTATTTTAAAACGCTCTCTGATTTTCCGATCCAGTAGGGGATAATCGAATTTTTCAGTTTCACAGTTTCTGTTGATGGCAAAGAGAACGCCATCCACCGCGTGTTGTGAGACAGCGTCCGCCATAAATGAAAAACGATCCTCAATTGCGGTATTAAATCCGCAGGGCACGGTGGCGTAGGCTTTGGCAAGGGATTCCATGGGGTCTTTTCCTTCTTCCACAATAGGTTGGAAGGATCTGGCACCGTTATTGAAATCATCTGCAACAACCTTTGCCCCCGTAGTGTTGATGATATCCAGCAGCCGGGTGTCGAGGACACAACCCCCCGACAGAAGCAGCCTGACCGGTGGGGGTTCGGGAGAAACGGCGGTTTCTTCAATCTGGCTCAAAAGCGCGGTCATCATCCGGGTGTGTTCTTTTTTGTCCAGCACAAATCCGCTCATAACCATGTTAAAGATGTCAAGGGGTTCAAAGGGTGGATTTTGGGCGGTACTTAATTTGCAGGCTTTTCTTAACAGCGACCTGTTTTGGTTGTATAACGCAATGGCATCTGCGAGGGCGCTGGATGTAATTTCCCCATGAATAAAGGATTCAAGATTTTTTTTGACCCGTTGCAGTTCTTTTGTGAAAAAAGAAAGTGTGTTGGCGCTGTTTTTCCATGGGATATTTACGTAATCGATGAAATCGAAAGGGTTGTGCCGTTTCCATGTTTGAAAGAGGAAGGTGACCGCCTCGCAGCTTCGAGGGATAATGGCGCCATCCAGGTAGGGGCGTTCTCCTTTCAATATCTGGTCCCACTCCGCCCTCACATAGGCACAAAGGTACGTTTGAAGATGATCGTCCGCCAGGGTGATGGGTTCATCCAATCGGGGATACAATTGAACCGGGTGAATGCCGGCCGCATACAGAATTTCCCCGGGAAACACCGGGTGGAAATACCCGATCATTTGTTTGGAAGTTTCGGTTTTGATGTTTTGAAGAATGGCCGGCGCATTTTGAACGGCATCGGCCATCCTTTCTAAGGCGCTTGGCATAATGGACCCCTGTTGGTTTAGGGTTGATTTTTCCCTTCAACGACGACGTTGACCCCGGGCGGCGCAACAAATTCAAAGAACCCTTTTTCAAAGGTTTTTTCAAGTTCAAAATCGCCGAGGTTGAATCGGGTGACGCTCCCCAATGCGTTGAAAATGCGAACAGAGCGGATTTCATGTTCGGGGCTTATGGTAAGAGCGATGCGATCAATTTCCTGCCAGGGCGGGTCGGGAACCAGCACCATTTTGGTGTCCCCTTTTTGATCTTTTTCCTGCAACTGCACCTTGAAACTGTCTTTAACCTCTGCCAGTCCACTGAAAATGTCACTCAGCAGCCTCAGTTCTCTGCCGAAATCTTTCGCCCGGTACCGGTGGGCCTCTTTTTTGCGGGGGATGTACCACCAGAGAATATTATCATTGGCGATGATGATTTCGTAGCCGGGCTTTTCCTGGTCCAGCCTCAGAAAATGAGGGGATTTGAAATGAATGATGCCCGAGGCCAGGTCCCCTTTGGTCTGAGCCCCCAGCATGCTCATGGAACGGGTGACGACTTCGCGGGTGTAGGGCACGGAAAGTCCTGAAGTATGCCCATAATGCCCTTTGATCCCTTGAAGGATGTTTGAAAGGGTGTCTTCCGCTGAGACAGGCGAATGAACCAGGAGTATCAGTGCGGGTATCATCAACAGAATTTTTTGCATGTCATCCTCCCTTTCTGCCGTATACTTCCCGTGGGCGGACCCCGTCTGACGGTCCCACGATCCCTTCTATTTCCATGGCTTCAATCATTCGGGCCGCTCGATTGTAACCCACCCTCATTTTTCGCTGCAACATGGAGATCGAGGCCAGTCCGGTTTTACAGACCACTTCCACGGCTTCATCAAATTTTTCATCCAGTTCGAGGGGCTCTTCATCCTTGGTTTCATCTTCCGCCATGTGGGAAAGGATGGTGGTGTCATAGTCCGGTTTTTTCTGGCTCCTCAGAAAGTCAGCCACCCCTTTGACGTCTTCCTCGGAGATATAGGCGCCGTGAATGCGCGTGATGCGGCCCACGCCGGGGGGCATGAAAAGCATATCCCCATCGCCCAGGAGATGTTCCGCACCATTGGTATCCAGGATGGTTCGGGAGTCCACCTTGCTGGAAACCTGGAATGACAGGCGGGTAGGGAAGTTGGCCTTGATGATGCCGGTCAGCACATTGACCGAGGGACGCTGGGTGGCGATGATCAGGTGAATGCCGGCAGCGCGGGCCATCTGGGCCAGGCGTGTGATGGATTCTTCCACTTCCTTTGAACTGACCATCATGAGATCCGCCAGTTCATCAATAATAATAATGATATAGGGAAGGTGGCGATCGGTGCCCCGGTCTTCGCCCCCCTCTCTGACCGGATCTTTCTTTTTGGCCTGTTTCACGATTTTTCGGTTGTAGGAGTCGATATTCCTGACACCCCTGTCGGAGAGCAGCATATATCGCCGTTCCATCTCTGAAACGGCCCACCTGAGGGCTTTGTTGGCATCTTTGGGCTGGGTAACCACGGGATGCAGCAGGTGGGGAATGTTCTGATAGACGGATAATTCAATGCGTTTGGGGTCCACCATCAGGAATCGCGCCGTCTCCGGGGTAAGCGAGTAGAGCAGGCTCTGGATCATGGCGTTGAGGGAGACACTTTTACCGGTACCGGTGGCGCCTGCCACCAGCAGGTGGGGCATTTTCGCAAGATCGGCCACCACGGCGGAACCGGTGATGTCTTTTCCCAGGGCAATGGGCAGTTTGCATTTGGTATCGCTGTAGGCGGAACTGGAAAGCATTTCCTGTAAATAAACAATTTCGCGCTGGTTGTTGGGGATTTCAATTCCGATGGCGGCTTTGCCCGGTATGGGGGCCACGATGCGGATGCTCTGAGCCCTCAGGGTTAACGCCAGGTCATCTGAGAGACCCGCCACTTTGCTGATTTTAACCCCGGGCGCCGGTTTGTATTCATACATGGTGATGACGGGGCCTGGAAGGATCTCCACCACTTCCCCTTCCACACCAAAATCCTCGAGCTTTTTTTCCAGCCGGCGTGCATTCATCTCCAGGGCATCACGCTGAAAGGTGATGTTCTTGTTCTGCGGGGGAGGCGTCAGGAGATCCAGTGACGGGAGTTGGAACTCTCCCGGCCGTTGCATGAATGCAAATTTCCCCTGCCGGGGAGGGGGAGGGGGTTCTTTTTTTGCGGTCTCCACGATGTTCACTTTTGGTTTTTTCTTGATTTTACTGCGCGCCACCAGGGTTTTCCGGGCTCTTTTTTTCCGCTCTTTTCTTTTGGTCAGGATTTCATTGATTTTTTTGAAAATTCCCAATATCCACACACCCAGCCAAGAGAAAATCCATCCGAAGGAGAGGCGGGTCACCGTCAGCAGTGATATGACGAAGATGGATGCCAGGAGAACATAGGACCCGAAAGGGTTGAGAATCGTGATGGATACTCCCGCAATATGAAGGCCGATGAGTCCTCCCGCGGACATGATGGCTCCTCTGTAGAAAAGACCATTTTCAAACTGAAGGCTCAACAGTGCTGAAAATGAGGCCAGCATGATCAGCACGGTAATGATTCCCTTCACGGGTGAGGAAAGGGGGCGACCCTTGAATGTAATAAAAGACAATACAATCAGGATCAATGGCACCCAGAACGCGCCAAGCCCCAGCAGATCGAACAAGCCACCGGATAAATGGGCTCCGACGGTTCCAAAGAGGTTGTGTGCTTTGCCTAAATCCCCTGCCACGTTCCAGAACAGTTTGTCCAGGGGAGAAGAGGAGAGAAGACTGCCGCCCAGAACAATCGCCAGGAGCAGGAAAATGAGCCCCCTGATTTCCTTTTTGAGCGGATGCCGCCGGTTTTCGGATTGCACGGATTTGGGTTGCAGCCCTTTTTTATCTGGCTTAGACGATGATGGTTTCTTTCTTTTCATCTTTATTTTACGCTCACAAAACGATGATGGTCGGTATGATAAGGGGGCTTCTCTTTATCACATTGTAGAAAAAGCGTTTCAGCCGTTTACGGATTTCCGCTTCCAGCCTTCTGCCGTCCACAGGACAAGGCTTTTCTATTTCGTCGACCACCTCTAACACGATACATTGGGCATCCTCAAGAATAAATTTCCCCTGATCTTCAAATACGAAGCCTCGGGATATCATTTCCGGGCCGAATAGAATCTTTCCCGTCTGTTCATCCAAAACCATTTGAACCACCACCATGCCGTGGCTCCTGAGTTTTTTTCGATCTCTCAGGACGGTTTCCTCAATATCGCCAACCCCTTTGCCATCAACAAAAGTTCGCCCTGTCGGCACGGTGCCTTTTATCTTTCCAATACCCTCATCAAAAGAGATGACATCACCATCCCGGGCAATGAGCACATGATCTGTGTCCATCCCCATGTCGAGGGCAATTCGAGCGTGTTTAACCAGGTGTCGGTATTCACCGTGGACGGGGATGAAATAACGCGGCTTCACGAGACTCAACATGATCTTTAATTCCGCCTGTCTGGCATGTCCGGAGGTATGAATGTCGGATACGTTTTCGTAAATCACATCCGCTCCCAACCCATACAGCTTGTTGATAACCGACGTAATGGCCTTTTCATTGCCTGGAATGAACCTGGAGGACAGAATAATGGTGTCACCCTTGTGTATCTTTATGCCTTTGTGCTGATCTCTGGCCATTCGGCTCAGGGCACTCATGGGCTCTCCCTGGCTGCCGGTGGTAATCACCACCACCTGCCTGTCCGGAAGAGATTTCATTTTTTTCTCTGTAATTTCAAGATCCTCTGAAAAATGGACAAATCCATGGGCCCTGGCAATTCCCACATTGGTGATCATGCTTTTTCCATTGAAAACCACTTTTCGGCCAAACTCTTCCGCCAGGGAAATGACCTCCTGGATTCTCGTGATATTTGAGGCAAAACTGGCAACGATGAGCCTTCCGGGGCAGGTCAGAAAGAAATCTCTGAGGGTCTTTTTGACATCCCTTTCACTGAGGGTGTAACCTTCCTTTTCGGCATTGGTGGAATCGGAAAAAAAGGCCAGGACACCTTTTTCACCGAAATGCGCAAAACGGATGAGGTCCGTCGTCTGTTCATCCACCGGCGTGGGATCGATGCGAAAGTCTCCGGAATGAAGGATGAGGCCTTCCGGGGTTTCCAGCGCCAGACCCGCCCCATCAACAATGCTGTGATTGACGCGAATATGTTCCACTTTGAATGGACCGATCTCATGGATTTCTCCTGGAATTACGGTCTGCAAGTCGGCATTTTGAGGCAGGATGTGTTCTTTCAGTTTTTCCCTGAGTAAATCGAGGGTAAAGCCGGTGCCGAATACGCGTACCGGAAACTCCTTCAGCAAAAAAGGCAAGGCGCCGATATGGTCTTCATGGCCATGGGTCAGAATAACAGCTTCGATTTTTTCCCTGTTTTCCCTGAGGTAGCTGAAATCGGGAATAACCAGGTCCACGCCCAGCATGTAATCATCCGGGAACATTAAGCCGGCGTCAATCACCACCATGTGCGAACCGTGTTGAATGATCATCATATTGAGGCCAATTTCACCCAGCCCCCCCAGTGGTATGATTTTCAGCATATGTATATCCTCATTGTCCGTTCCCGGACGATTGATGTGACCTAATGGCCCGTTTTGATTCCATGATTGTATCTCTTGAAGTAATTGCTTGAATAAACAATAGCTTAAACGGTTTTTCCCCTTCAGTCAATAAGGAACTGTCTTTTTTTTCGATCCCCTTTCAATAAATCTCCTGAAAGTGAAATGGAGACTATGAGATAGTGACTGTCCACGAATGAGAAAATTTGTGCGAGTTCAAGGAAAGCGGTAATTGTAACGCAGGAAGACATTTGGTATTTCGAGGGTTAAAATTTTTTCTGACGCAGAGATTGGCGAAAAAGACAGTTTTCGTTCGGGCACTAAATATCGACGGTTCATACTCTTTTGCAGGATCTTTTGTTCGATTTTACTTGAAAATGGATTACTTGCAATTGACCTAAGTCAATTCATTCGGTTTCTGTTTGTGTTTTCTATGCTGGAGGAAAAGATATTGGGATGCGAAAACATGAATTTAAAGGAGATAGGTATGAGAACCAATACTGAACTGGTCTTATTTGGATCATTGAAGAACAAAATGGCGGATGTTAACGAGGATTCAATCCGGTTTGAGCTTAAAGATCCGATGCCGCTACTCGAGGTTTTACAAACACATGAAATCCCTGAAAATTGGATACAACTGGCCATGGTCAACCACAGGGCCGTTCCCAAAAAAACTATGATCCATCCGGGTGATCGCCTGGCGCTGTTTCCTAAAGAATATATTGTTTTTGCCGATTGGCACGGCTTAAAATTCTAATCCAATATGGAAATCCTGGTCCTCCGGGCCCGGATCTTTTTTAGGGAAGTTAATTGAATCGTGACACCGGAATTCAGGTTTATTCAATTTTCCCAACTTGAATATGTCAAATTATTTTTGATGGTGGTCCCCGTTTCACATGTCATGATTTACACAAAAACAAACAAAAGTTTGACTTAGGTCAATGACCATATGGATTTTTTCCTGTATATTCTCTTTCACTATTTCACCTTTGTTAAATGTTTAAATGGTGAGAACGTACCTTATCCCCCTCCCAACAGGAATGTTTGGAAGGCGCGGGAAAAACAATCATGATCTTCAATATTAGTCTATATCTTTCACTGATTATCTTTTCTCTGGGTCTTATTTTCAAAATAAGCACCTGGTTTCGCTATAACTTTGAGTTAACAACCCAACCGTTTACGGCAAGGGAACGCTTTTTTGCGGCCATGGGCGGTATTGTGGCGACCCTTTTCAGTGGCAAGGTGCTTATTCTCTTGAAGAGTCTTTTGCTGGATGTTTTCTGCCAGCGAAGGATCATGCGGGAAAGCCGACTTCGATGGGTCATGCACATGTGCATGTTCTGGGGCTTTTCACTGCTGCTGTTGATGCATGCCCTGGAAGGGATGCTCACCTCAAACCTCTTTAGGGATTATGCCGCCACGCTGAACCCATTTCTTTTTCTGAGGAATTTCTTTGCACTTCTGGTATTTGTAGGCGTCGGGATTGCCTTTTACCGCAGGTTTGTCCAAAAGGCTCCCCGTTTTTCCACCAATGTCATGGATCGATATGCCCTAATCCTCCTCGCCGTAATCATGATATCGGGACTCTTTCTTGAAGCCGCAAAAATCGTCTCCTTTGAACGATATTCCCGGATGGTGACGGATTATGCGGATTTTGACGAGGAACAGGACCTAAAAGCCCTGGAGGCCTTGTGGGTGAAGGATTTCGGCGTGGTTTCCCCGAATCTCACCCCCCCCTTTGACAAGGAATTGCTCACCCGGGGCCATGAATTGCACGAAATGAATTGTGCCGCCTGCCATTCCCGTCCCCAGTGGGCCTTCATAAGCTACGGGGCCGCCACCATTCTTCGGCCCGCAGCCCTTCCCCTGGATCGGTCGGGACTTGTCACCTTATTGTGGACCATCCATTTTCTCACCTGTTTCGTGGGCCTTGCCTATCTCCCTTTCAGCAGACTGTTTCACATTCTGGCAACCCCCTTGAACCTGCTTATAAACAGCGTCATGGAGAAGGGGAAGTCCCACCCGGCAAATATCATCACCCTGCAGATGATGGCCCTGGATGCCTGCACCCACTGCGGGAGTTGCACCTCCCGATGCTCCCTGGCGGTCGTTTTTGAAGAAATCCCGAACCCAAATATCCTGCCGTCGGAGAAGATCACCTCCCTCAAAGCCCTTGCCTCGGGAAAACCGTTGAATGAACACCAGATAACTGTCATTCAGGAAGGCCTCTATCTATGTACCAACTGTTATCGTTGCACAACGGTCTGCCCTGCGGGCATCAACCTCCAGGAGCTGTGGTTCGATGTGAGAGAGGCGGTGCTGAAACGGGGATATCCCGAACTGCTGGTCCTCACGCCTTTTTCCATGTACAGGGGGCTTTTGAGCCCCACTGTGGCGAAGGCCGATTATCACCAAGCCCAAAAACAACCCATGGTCGGTATTGAAGCGGTTTGCTCCGCTTTGTCCGACCCGGACGACCCCATCAACCCCGCCCAGATGGACAGGGATTTCAAGAAACAGATGCTCTCTTCGGCCAAGGGATCGACCTTTTCCTATTGTTTCACCTGTATCACCTGCACGTCGGCCTGCCCCGTGGTCCGGAGCTACGAGAATCCTTCCGAGGCCCTGGGGATGACACCCCATCAGATCATACGCACAATAGCCCTGGGTGTGCCCGATCTGGCTTTCAGGTCCCGGATGCTCTGGTACTGCCTTGGCTGCTACCAGTGCCAGGATGCCTGCCCACAAGGAGTCCTGGTGACGGATGTGCTGACCGAACTGAAAAACCTTGCGGTGGCACGCATAAAAAGCCAAAACCGCCGGACAGGAGAAAGATCATGAAACTGGCACTCCAACGCTGTTGCACCACTCCCATCTTTCTCAAACAATATGAGACATCAACCGATGCGATCCTTGAGCGTCTCGGGGTGCAGTTGACCGACAAGGCCCTCAACTGCTGCGGCTATCCCCTAAAAAACTACAACTACAAAGCCCACGTGATTGCCTCGGCAAGGAACCTTTCCATTGCGGAGGAGAGAAAGGTCAACATTATGACCTTCTGCAATTGTTGCTACGGCACCCTGAAGGAGGTGAATCAACGACTCAGGGCGGACCGAACCCTCAGTGCCGAAATCAACGGCAAGCTTGAAAAGGAAGCACTGAAATATGAAGGGGGTGTTGAGATCCGACACATCATGGAAGTGTTTTACGACGACCTGGGGCCTGAGCGCATAAGAGAGAATATCGTCAAAAAGTTCAGGGGATTAAAAGTTGCCGTCCACTACGGATGCCACATTCTCCGTCCCAGGGACCTGGTTCAGTTCAAAGGGCCGGGAACCGCCGCCGTCTTTGACGATCTGGTAGCCATGACCGGGGCGGACCTTGTTCCCTGGCATCTGCAGTCGGAGTGTTGCGGTTCCGCCATGTGGGGCATCGATGACGATCTCTCGGCGGAACTGACCAGAAAAAAGATCGAAAATGCCAGAGCGTCCGGAGCTGACTATCTTTGTCTTGCCTGCTCCTATTGTCATGTGCAGTTCGACAGGGTGCAAAAGCGTCTCCTGGACGAGGGACGTATCACCGAACCCATGCCGACCATACTTTTCACCCAGCTCCTGGGACTCTCAATGGGCATTGACCCCAACATCCTGGGCATCTGGAAAAACCAGATAGACATCTCACCCATCCTTGATTGCATCGACTGAGTGATCAACCCTCTTAAAATAGGCTTTCTCGGTTTTTATCCTTATCCCTTATAATTGCCTTTTTCCGATAAGGAAAACGCCATAGGTTGCTCGAAGGTTTGCAAACAGTTTAATGACATTCCCGCTTTTTTCACGATGATCGGTGTTGATCGCCACTTCTTTCAGTATGGAGAAGCCCGTTTCCCTTGAAAACCTTCGGAAGTCTTCCATGGAAATGACGCGAATGTTCGGCGTGTTGTACCATTCATAAGGGAGTTGTTTGGTAAGGGGGGCGCGGCCGGTTGTCAGTAGCTTCAGGCGAACATTCCAGTGGCTGAAATTGGGAAAGCTGACGACGGCTTTCCGTCCGATGCGCAGCATGTCGCGGACAAGTTCCCCCGGTTCATATATCTGCTGAAGGGTCCGGCTCAGGATGACGTAATCAAATGCGTTATCAGGGTAGTCAAGCACCTCCTCGTTGATATCCCCCTGCAGTACGGTCAACCCCTTTTCAATACACTTGGCCACCTTGTCCTCGTCCAGTTCTATCCCCGTGCACGTCACCCGTTTATTTTTCTTGAGGAAGTGCAGCAGTTCACCCTCCCCGCAACCGAGGCCCAGGACTTTAGATCCCGGTTCGATCCAGGATGCGATGACTTGAAGGTCAAATCGTATTCGGCTATCGCTTGGTTTCATTGTAGACACGTTCTAAAAAGCCTTTCATCAAAGCCGTTAACCGTTCGCTGGGCAACAGGAAGGCATCATGGCCCCAGTCGGCTTTGATCTCGCAAAAGCTTACATCAAGCCCGTTTTTCTTCATGGCCTTTACCATGGCTTTGGACTGATACGTGGGATATAGCCAGTCCGAGGTAAAGGAGACCACCAGGAATTTTGCCTTTGCCCTTGAAAAGGCCTTAACCAGAGAGCCGGACTCATCTTGTCTCGTTATGTCGAAGTAGTCTGCCGCCTTTGTAACATAGAGGAATGAATTGGCGTCAAAACGTTCCACGAATTTTGTACCCTGGTATCTGAGATAGCTTTCCACCTGGAAGTCCCCATCAAAATTGAATGAGAAATCACTCTTGTCCTGGAGACGACGCCCGAATTTATGCCGCATGGATTCGTCCGACAAATAGGTGATGTGACCGATCATGCGGGCCACGGCAAGGCCTAAGTCAGGTTTCGCGCCATTGTAATAGTGGCCGTTGTTCCAATTGGGATCCGCCATGATGGCCTGTCTGGCCACCTCATTAAAAGCGATGGTCAGGGCGGAATGTTTTGGCGTGGTTGCCAGCGGGATGGCGGAGACAACCATATCAGGGTATTTGAGGCACCACTCCAGGACCTGGAGCCCGCCTATGGAACCTCCCACAACCGCAAGAATCCGCTTAATGCCAAGGTGGTCAACCAGGGCCTTTTGGGCGGCAACCATATCCCCGATGGTGACCACCGGGAAGTCAAGTCCGAAAGGTTCGCCGGTCTTCGGGTTGATGGAACCGGGGCCGGTGGAACCCATGCAACTACCTAATATGTTGGAACAAACAACAAAATATTTATGGGTATCGATTCCCTTGTCCGGACCCACCATAATCTCCCACCAACCCGGTTTGGCATCTTCATGACCGTAATAACCGGCCACATGGGAATCACCGGACAGGGCGTGCATAATCAGAACGGCATTGCTCCTGTCGGAATTCAGCTCTCCATAAGTCTCATAGGCCAGTGTCACAGGACCCAATGTGGAACCGTTTTCAAGGGTCATCTCCTTGGGCGGGTGGGCAAAGGTGAAGGATTTTTTCTCCACAATCCCGACCGATACGCCGGTTTTCTCATGTTCTATATATTCACTCATCTAATGCTCGCCAAGGCCTGGTCAAGATCCGAACGGATATCCTCTATGGATTCTATGCCCACGGATAGCCGGATGAGATCGGGTGTGATTCCGCTTGCTTGTTGCTGATCCTCTGAAAGTTGCGAATGGGTGGTGCTCGCAGGGTGGATGGCCAGGCTTTTTGCATCGCCCACATTGGCCAGATGGCTTATGAGCGCTAGCTTGTTTATGAAGGTTTCTCCGGCCTTACGACCCCCTTTAACGCCGAAGACCACCATGCCGCCAAAACCGTTTTCAAATTGCCGCGATGCTGTTTCATAGGCCGGATCTTGCTTAAGGCCCGGATACCTGACCCATTTTACAGCGGGATGATCCGCCAGATATTTGGCTGCTGCCATGGCATTATCGCAGTGACGCTGCATCCTTAAGGGGAGGGTTTCAATTCCCTGCAAAAACATCCAGGCGTTGTCCGGGCTTATGCAGGCGCCAAGATTTCTGAGCGGCACCAGTCTCATGCGCGTAATAAAGGCCAAAGGGTTCAGATCTCCGAGATCATGTGCATACCGCAGCCCGTGATATGATTCGTCCGGCTCATTAAAAAGGCGGAATTTTCGGTCCGTCCAATCAAATTTGCCGCTATCCACCACAATGCCGCCAATTCCCGTGCCGTGTCCCCCCAGCCATTTGGTCAGGGAATGTATGACCACATCCGCTCCGTGTTCCAGGGGTCTGAAGAGATAAGGCGTGGTAAAGGTTGAATCCACCACCAGGGGGATATGATGCTGATGTGCCACTTCTGAAAGGGCTTTGATGTTGGACACATCGAGTACCGGATTTCCGATGACCTCGGTAAAGAGCATTTTAGTGTGTTCATTGATCACGTCCCCGAAATGATCAGGTTCCAGCGGGTTCCCGAATTTCGTTTTGATGCCGAGTTCGGGCAGTATGGAATCCAACATGGTGAAGGTTCCGCCATACAGATTATTGGCTGACGCCACTTCATCGCCATGTCCGCATATATTGATCACGGCATAGAAAATGGCCGCCGTCCCCGATGCAAGGGCAAGCGCCCCGGCGCCGCCTTCAAGGGCGGCCATCCGCTCTTCGAGCACTTGGTGAGTGGGATTCATCAGGCGGGTGTATATATTTCCCGGTTCTTTGAGGGCAAACAGATCCGCGGCATGGGCGGTGCTGTTAAAAACATATGAACTTGTTCTGTGGAGAGGAACGCCCCTTGAATTTGTTTCATCAATCTCGGCGCCCGCATGTAAGGCCAGTGTGTTGAACCCGTGCTTGTTTATCATAAGTTATTCTCCTGGATTTAGAGCGGTTTTAGGGCTTCGGAAATATCAGAGTATTGAGGAAAAGCAATCGCACGATTTGCAGATTTCGATCTTCTCCCGCCAGTCTTTATGTTCAGTTCCCTGGCAGATGGTGCCGTTGATGAACCAGCACAGGTCGCCCATTTGAAACTCCCAGGCCGGGCACTGACGCTTCAGCTCAAAGGGGCACTTTTTCTTGATCCAACAGGGCTCTTGATCTTCAGGGCTTCCATTGATCCTGGAGAGTAATAAATAGATCTGCCGTTCCGCATGAACCGGGATTGACCGCCATCCCTGCTCGTAACTATGAATGGCCTTAACCGAAGTACCGAGCAGTTGCCCCATCTGCTTCTGCGTCTTGTTCAGTTTCTTTCGGATGTCCACGAATTCTTTCCTGTTCACGATCCTCTCCAAAATATATATTCAAGAACGCTTGACTGAAATTCCACATTATGTCATGAAAACTGCCACAATGTGGCATGTATGTCAACAAGAAAATTTGGTTTTTTGAAGTGTGACTTCACTATGCCCTAATATGTTCAGGATCAGCCAGGATAAACGCTTGAGGACCCTCGAGCATATGGGCCAGGTCAACAGGGTTGGGGTGCCGGAGGCCATAAGAGTTGATGCGCGAATGGCCCTTGACCGCATGTTGGATTTGGCGCCATGAAGATCCGTAGATAAGATAACGTTTTAGCGTCCCCATCACTATTTGACTTGTTTCCATTGCATATGGTATTGGAGGAGCTTCAGACAGTCCATATAAGTCCTGTGAATCAGTTAATGAGGGGAGGAAATGTTATTATGGCGAGTGTTAATAAGGTAATACTGGTGGGGAATCTGGGAGGGGATCCGGAGGTTCGATATACACCCAGCGGCGTAGCGGTGGCCAATTTTTCTATTGCTACGACAGAAACGTGGAAAGACAAGAATACGGGCGAGAAAAAGGAGCAGACCGAATGGCACAAGATCGTGGCCTGGCGGCGGCTTGGAGAGATTTGCGGGGAGTATTTGAAAAAAGGAAGCCAGGTCTATATCGAGGGAAGCCTTCAAACAAGGCAATGGGAAGACAAGGATGGGAACAAACGGTATACAACGGAGGTTGTTGCCTACAAAATGCAGATGCTCGGATCTCCGGGTGACAGGATGGAGAGCAGAGCGCCTCAGGGTGATTTACCCGAAGAACCCCCACCAAACCTTCCTGACGACAACATCCCTTTCTAGAAAAAATGCCCCTGCCGTTCATGGGGATTCGGCAGGGGCGGGTCGGGTCGATTGGGTTTAGGATTTATCCTCCTGCTTTTCGTCATTTTCTTCTTTGGGCTCATCAATTTCATTTTTCGCTTCATGGGTGGCTTTCTTGAAATTCTTGATCCCTTTGCCAATGCCACTTCCGATTTCAGGCAATTTTCCAGCCCCGAAAATAACCAGGATAATGATTAAAATGATAATCAATTCCGGCATGCCTATTCCAAACATCGGGTTACCTCCATTACATGAATCATTTCGAGTTGATCACAAAACAGCCTGGGCGTGACTGGATCAAAAAAACAACATGCCGGATCCGGGTTCGCCATTTTGGAAACCCGGTGGGCGGTTATTATTTGCATTCGTTATCAGGCAACTGCTTTATGTTAAAAGATTTCCTGAATTTATTGAGGGATCGCTGGTACGTCACCCAGCAGGACCAGAGTTCAAGCCATTCCCTGTTGTGCCAGAAAATATCTTGCGGTTGTCCCTTTTTTTCAGAAATTTTGATGTAATCTTCAAATTCGGCGCCGCAGCTTTCACATAAACTGAACTCGGAATGAAGTTTCTCCCGTGAATTCGAAGGTTTGGCTTCTTCCGCATGACGACCGCACATGGCGCATTTAAAACGGCATGACCCGCATTGAAGCAGTCTCTGTACGGCATCAAACTTATCCCGATTGCTTGTGATCTGTTTCTGCCGTTTTTTGTCTTCAATCCGACCGGTAATGCTCAGGACATTTTCCATAACAAACCCATTTGCGAAAATATCATTTTACCACAAATTCATTTTCGTTAATAAACCCTGAAGATCAGTTTGATTTTCAGGGTTTCTAAATTCAACAAACGACTGGAAACGGTATCATCAATCGTCTGTCAGAGTCAAGGCGGACAATTTTAACCTTTTTGCCAGGTTGCTTACTGCCACAGCCCCTTCAAAAGTCCCGCCACGCTGGATCCTGCCTCGGATTCCATGAAGTCAGTAACAATGGGTACGAATTTGGTCATGGTTTCGGCGTTCATTCCGAGATTTGAAAAGGTATCCGCCAGACCGGCCATGCTGCCGATTTTAGATGCACTACCACCCAGCGAGGAGAGTCCGCTGCTTTTGAGAAGCCCGCTGGCACCTCCCCCTGAATCAGTAGAAGGGACCTCGGCCATATACTTATCCACACCGGGGACAGCTTCTGCTGCTTTGTTGAAGTCCTCGGTACTCAGGTTTTCCTTGGCATTATTAAACAGGGCACCGACACCGCCTTCCGCCTGCTTTTCAGTGATTCCCAATGCATCTACCAACTTGGAGATCAAATCCATTGTACCGGCCTTCACTGGTGCGGGCGAAATTCCTCCGATTAGCAGAACAGAGAAGCAAAGTGTTACCATCCAGATTTTAAATCGTTTCATTTTTTTCCTCCCGATTTTTATAACGTCCTTTTTTTTAACTTTATCACATCCGCCACAAGAATTCAACGAGATCGATCGCTGCGAAACATTTTTTGAGCGATTCCCATTCCCTCAGTAAAATCATGACATTCCCATTTGATATCGTATGCGATGGATATCTTCCTCGTTGGGTGGAAAGGGGTAATTTCTGATGTCAGGCCCGGGTCTGGAATTGGCATAGGGGCGGTTGCAAGCCACCTGACCGTCGTAACCTTCGCAGCCGCTGGTGCGAAACGGTTCGCCCGTGTTAATGATGCGGTCCAGTTCCCCGGGCGGCAGACCAAAATCAAGGATGCGGCCCGAGGCGTCAAATGCCATTTTTTCTGCCCGACTGATGCCCTCATCCATCAGATATCGGGCCAGTTGAATGCGGCGGTATTGATCCATTTCCGGCATGGGGTGCGCCTTCATCTGTGAATCGGCTTCGGGGAAAAAGGAGAATAGATGGGTCCATCCGCCTGAATCCTGAATTTTCTGGATGGCCTCCACCATTTCTTTTTCAGTTTCACCCATCCCGGTGACGAAATGGCTTCCGGCATTGCGTTTTCCGAAAATATCAATGGCATCAGACAAACACTGCCGGTAGGTCTTCCAGTTATGGGGGCCGCCAACCCCTTTGCCGCGGTATTTATCAAACAGTTCGGGGGTTGCCAGGTCCATGGCCACACCGATTTTGTCGGCTCCGGCATCCTTGAAGTCCAAAAGATCTGCTTTTGTCAGAATTGTAGGGGAGATAAGCAGGGAAACGGGGATATCAAAGCTGGACCGTAATCGGGCGCAAATGTCCTTGGTGTCCCGGACGGAGCGCCTGTGGGTGACTTGAGAGATACAGATCCGTTTGACCTTGTGCTGACGGGCCGATATCCGTTCAATGATCTGGGTCAGTGAATGGGAGGGCCAGGTCACCCGGATGAAACTTTTTTCGTTATATTGCCCCTCACGTTTGTTTGAAAGACCACAATAGGCGCATCTTGCAGCACAGCCGGCGCCATAGGTGAGCAGCAGGTTGATGCAATAGAGCTTGGCGTTTCGATAAAATCGACCGGGTTTTAAACCTAAGGTCATGGCGGCCGCAAGGCTCATGCGAAGGTACTCGGGGCTCTCCGGGATTTTTTTCCGTTCGGTCTGGATCATCATTTTCCTCTTTCGTGTGCTTATCCGGCATCAGCTTTAAAG
>JABGPV010000900.1 GCA_018644785.1 Deltaproteobacteria bacterium
TTGTCTATTCAGATGATGTGGCCGATGCGTGTCTTCATGTCATGGGAAAGATCAACGCTTTTTTAGTATTCAATTTAGGGAGATACAGAATATGTCAAATTTAATAGCTCCGCATGGCGGAAAAGGTTTGGTTTGCGCACTATTGGAAGGCGCTGAGTTGGATGCGGAAAAGAAAAAAGCTGAAGAGGCGACCCGCAAGGCTGAGCAAGAACTCGCGCAGCAAAAACAGCGCCTTGAAGACGAACAAAACAAGGCGAAAGAATTGGCCGCCGCAAAACTGGTGGCCGAGAAAAAGGCCGCTGAGGAAGCCCAGGCCAAACGCAAGGCCGAAGAAGCGGCCAGGCTGGCCGAAGAAAGACGCCATGCAGAAGAACTGGCGCGTCAGAAGACCGAAGCCGAAAGTCGCCTGAAAGAGGCCCTGGCCGAAAAGGAAAAACTGGAACGCCAGAAAGCTGAAGACGAAGCCAGAAGGTTGGCGGCACAAAAACAGGCCGCGGAGGACAAAGCCCGGGCAGAAGAAAAGGCCCGGCGTCTGGC
>JABGPV010000901.1 GCA_018644785.1 Deltaproteobacteria bacterium
CATCTTTTGGAACCGGGATCAGCCTGTCTTTGCTGAATTTGGTTTTTTCGATATAGATGGTAGCATCATCGGATCGGTAATGGTGTCGTAGCAGCCTTATAGGTTCCGATATTCTCAGGCCGCACCGTGCCATTAAAAGGACGATAAGATACATGGCCAGGTCTGTTAAAAACCAGAATTCCTTTTTTCGGATTCTGCGGTTCATCACATGCAGCAAATGGTCCACCTGTTCAGGGGAAAATACGAAAGGAACAACGGTGTTTTGCCTAAGACGCGGAACATCTTTCAAGGGATCGTGTGTAAGCTCTTCGCGGCGAATAAGAAATTGGAAAAAGGTTCGAAGAAGAGAAATCATACTGTTGACAGTAGAGGCCTCCAAAGGGGTCTCATTTCGAAACGTCAACCGAAAATTGACCCCTTGCGACAACCGAATTTTGACCCCTCTATGATTTAAATGTGAGCTTTCCCATAGCGATAAGGGCGGGTTGTTTGTCGGGCTACTGATACCCGCTAAAAAGTTGCCTTCGTCGCTTTCC
>JABGPV010000902.1 GCA_018644785.1 Deltaproteobacteria bacterium
TTGAAAATGGACAAAGGGCTGCTTCAGGCCATGGCCAAATTGGATAAGGATGAGGTGGATGCCAAAGTTCGCATTACCGATCTTCCCCTGTCCCTTCTGGAACCTTTTGTGGGGCAGGATTTGGACGGCATGGCGGAGGTCACCCTTGAACTTTCAGGCCCCCTTGCAGACCCCGGGGTGAATGTAGCTGTCCATATAAAAGAATACAAAGTCATGGGTCGTGACGGCACCCAGCCCATTTTACTGAATGTAAAGCTCAATTCCAGGCGGGATGGGGAGCGCCTGCTGGCGGATCTGGAACTCTCAGGCCTGGGTAAGACCCCGTTTAAGGCCGTCGGCAGTATTCCGGCACACATTTCGCTTAAGCCTTTCGCCTTTGATATGGACAAAAGCGGCAAGCTGGAAGGAAAGCTCCAGGGAAATTTCAATCTGGCGGTCCTGCAGACGCTGCCGGCCATGAACAACCAAAGCCTGCGGGGCCTGCTGAACGTGGACATGGGGATAGGGGGCTCATTAGAGAAGTGGGAGTTGAACGG
>JABGPV010000903.1 GCA_018644785.1 Deltaproteobacteria bacterium
CCCATTTTTCATCCATGATATCAAACGTATATTGAAAATCATTCTGCTCAACCAATTCCGGATAATAGAATTGGATTAGTAGAGACAAGGCATGCCTTGTCTCTACCTGATTTTTTTAAAAATTTTATTAAAACCCCTGAATCCCGCAGCATCTTGTGCATACAGGCATAAGTTCATAAGTAAAATTTCTGAAAAGAGTATAGAAGAATGAAGTACTTATTCAGTACTACCAAACTCCGGACTTCTTCAAAGCTGGAAGCTTTTTATACTTTCAAGTGTATAGGGAATCCCATTTTTTGATTGTGATATCAGATAGATATTGAAGTCCGCCCGAAGGGCGCTAAGTTCATAGCATAGGAATTTGCATTTAAACACAGATAATAAGGGCATTCATATTGCCGAGCAAATAATCTGTGTTAATCTGTGCAATCTGTGGATGTTTTTTTATTAACCACGGATGAACACGGATTTACACGGATAGCGTTTTGTTATGATTTGTCTGTTTTCCCATGTATTAATCCGTGTTCATCCGCGTG
>JABGPV010000904.1 GCA_018644785.1 Deltaproteobacteria bacterium
AGTCTGAAGTCTGAACATCATCACCCTCTTCCAAAAAAGAAATGTCCTGTTCTTTTTCAGGTACCAGATTCTGAACCTTTTCATAAAGAACATCTATCGCAATAGGCTTTGATATATAATCATCCATACCACATTCTATGCATCGGTCATAATCATCTTTCATTGCATGAGCCGTCATGGCGATTATCGGAATATGTCTATCTGTGTTTTCTTCTGATTTACGTATTGCTATTGTGGTTTCAAATCCATCCATTTCCGGCATCTGGATATCCATAAATATGATATCAAATTCAGACTTTTCAATTTCTTCAAGGGCAAACAGTCCATTTTCAGCAATAACAAAATCATATCCCCAGCGTTCAAGCAGGCGGGAAACAAATTTTTGATTGAAAGGTGTATCCTCCACTACTAGTATTCTAAGTGGTATTTCTCTGGTACTCTTGGCAGAATATTGCCCGTTTTTATTCGAATTTTCTTCATACATTGTTCCAACATCAAACGCTGTTGAAATAGCTGAAAACAGATTTGAAATGCA
>JABGPV010000905.1 GCA_018644785.1 Deltaproteobacteria bacterium
CGGCATCCGCGACCGCGGCGTAACCTCGATGGCCGAACTCCTCGGCCGCGACATCGACCTCGACGACGTCAAATATCGCATCGCATCCCACCTCGCAAAAATCTACGACATGACGCTGTAATTCAGGCCATAGGCTGTAGGTGGTTAGGCTGCAGGAAAACACAAACCGATACAAATGCAGGGCGGCTGTCGAACCGCCCTTTTTCCTTTCTCCTTTTGTAGGGGCGAAAAATCTTTCGCCCATCTTTGCCTCTGTATTTATCATCCGACAGAGCGCAGCGACGAGGGACCTCCACGCGCAATCCAACCCGCAAGGCGCGATGAATTTGACCTGAATTAAGCGCCGAAGGCGCGGCAGTGCTTAGCCGGGGGCGTAAGCCCCCGGAATACGGAAAAATTATAAGAGCCCCGAAGGGGCGAAAGAAACGTCCATCCTACATTCCTCTTTCGCCCTTTCAGGGCTTGCCATTGGGTGCGCTTTACCGGGGGCTTACGCCCCCCGCTAAACACTATTACCCGGTAGTGTAAATTTGTT
>JABGPV010000906.1 GCA_018644785.1 Deltaproteobacteria bacterium
TATCAAATCAAATGGAAAGGTGATTATTGCGTCGGTAGCGGGAGATGTGCACGACATCGGAAAAAACCTGGTGGCCCTGATGATTCAAAGCGCAGGTTTTGGTCTGGAGGACATGGGGGTGGATGTGCCGACGGAAAAAATCGTTGAAGCCGTCAAAACATCAGCGCCTGATGTGCTGGCGCTTTCAGCGCTTCTCACAACAACCAGGCTGGAAATACCGGCTATCATCGAAGCGCTGAAAAGCGCTGGACTGAGAGAACAAGTCAAAGTATTGGTGGGCGGCGCTCCCGTCACAAATGATTTCGCTCAAGAGTCAGGCGCCGATGGTTATGCCCCCGATGCCTTGCAGGCAGCGAAGGCGGTACAGACCCTCATAAATGCGTGATTTATAATCCTCGTTCCCACGCAGAGCGTGGGAACGAGAGGAAAGTTTGTATGGAAGCAACCGGCTTTCCTCCCCTTTCGATGGTGTAATGGATATTTTTGAATTTAATGGTATTCAAGACCTCGGAAAAATCCCTGACGGCACGGGTGG
>JABGPV010000907.1 GCA_018644785.1 Deltaproteobacteria bacterium
GACGTTGCCCAGCAGTCCCGGAAAAGAATTTTCTTCCCAGCGTACATAGGCTTTTTTCATCTTCTCAATAATTTTCTCTGCATCACCTCCGGAAATTCCGCTGCGCCGCAAAACTTTTTCCCAGACAGGATACTGCAACCGGGAAACCAGTGATCCCAGAAGTTTCAACCCTGAAGTTACTCCAAGAATAACTCCGGTTGCATCCAGAACTTTTTCGCTTGTTTGGCCATAACCAGCATCTTCCATCGCTGATTTAGCTACCATCAGACCCAGCAGTTGAGTAACATCTGTTACCTCCAGGATGTTGGGAGGAATTCCAAATTCCATCGGATTAAAATCAACTTCCGGAAGAAAACCACCACGTTTGCAATATGTTTTGTCAGGTGTTTCAGCATCCAGATCGTAGTAGTCTTCAATGTTCCAGCGTGACTCAGGGACATCGATGATACTGTCAATTTTGTTAACGATATTATCCCAGAATTGATGTAAATTAGGTGCATCCGGAAACAACGCCGACATGCCTACAATCGCGAT
>JABGPV010000908.1 GCA_018644785.1 Deltaproteobacteria bacterium
ACCCATGTCGTTTTCTGTTCAAGAGTGAGCTGTTGTTTCATGCGACTGTTCTCCGCCAATCCATTTCTCAAGCATGGCTTGCAGCTTGCCGGGCTCAACGGGCTTGGACAGGTAATCGTCGCAACCGGCTGCCAGGATCGCTTCCCGGTCACCCATCATTGCGGATGCCGTCAGCGCAATAACTACAGTGTTCCTCAAGCTCTCGTCCTGTTTGATGCGTTGTGTCGCTTCTATCCCGCCCATGACCGGCATCTGGATATCCATGAGGATGATGTCCGGGCGCCTGGATTTGGCCATGGCCACCGCCTCTTTTCCGTCCATGGCTTCAAATATCTCCAGGTTCATGCCGCCGATAATGCTCCTGGTCGTCGTCAGGTTGTCAGCATGGTCGTCGACCACCAGAACGGTCACCTTGCCGCCTTTCTTGCGAACCACTCGAGGCGCTGGCTTTGCCGGTGGCTGCTTCTCGGTAACCGGTGCTTCTGGCATCCCGACGAGCCGGCGAACAGCGCTTACAAGTGCAGCACGGTCAAG
>JABGPV010000909.1 GCA_018644785.1 Deltaproteobacteria bacterium
TGATACCGTCTAACTTTTCGCTCATAAACCAATTTGCGATTTTCTCGCTGCCCCGATATCGTTTGGCTTTTTGCAGGGGCAACTCTTCAGAAAACGCAGCTGTAACTGAAAAAAGTACAGTCAGGGGAATGATAATACGGCACAACAGCTGTCTGATACGAAATAAAACTCCCATGATATCCTCCTTAATTAACAATCAGAACTGATCAACAATTCATCAGTTGATTAAGGGATCGTTAAAAAATAACTTCACTTAATCTGTTTGAAAAAGTCCCAAAAGCCGGACATTTTACAAACAGAACGTGAACTAATCTTTTAGCTGACCCAAAGAATAATAATCGATTTGAATGAACTTATGCTTCTGGAAATTTCGACGAAGAGGCAATTCTCTGCATCATCTTTTTTCCTGAATTTTCTAAAATTCCGGTTTTATGGAATAAGGTCTTAACGCTTTGCTAACTCGAAAATTCGTATTGTGGTACATCTGCTAAACTAGGGAGGATAATATGCTTCAGCCTCAATAGCGCTTCATCC
>JABGPV010000091.1 GCA_018644785.1 Deltaproteobacteria bacterium
CCAATTGCCTTAGGTGCTACAAAGACCTGGATTCGGAGATTGCGCCTTGCTCGATCAACGACGACATGGGAGAGATACTGCGCAAAACCGTGGGCTCTGATGGCATCATTCTATCTTCGGCGGTGCATAACGGGTTCATCACGGGACTTATGACAGTATTTTTCGAACGAATGGCGTGGCGTCTATGCCGACCAACGGGCAGGATTTTGACCTTCAGAGGTGCCCCTCAGCCTCGCGCCAACAAGTGTCGAGCACTGGGCACCATCGTGAGTGCGGGATCGATGCCGACAAAGTTAGGGAAAAGGTACTGCAACGATGGAACGCCATTCATGAGGCAAAACGGTTGCCTCATTCTCAACGCTGATTGGGCTGGAGAGGTGTATGCCGGGGGCGAATTTTCCAAAAAACTGCGGGGTGAGGACTGGCAAAAAGCCTACCTGTATAAAGAACTCACCGACGCACAGCTCAGAGAGGCCAAGGATCTCGGTGTCAGGATGGCTGAGATGATCAAGGCCGGCAGGCTCAGGCCCCTTCATCCTCTGGGTCGGATCGGTCCACTCCTTGATAGGGTCACAAGTTTGTTTATCCGGGAGTGAGGCCATATAATACCACACTACATGGAAGCTATCTCATTTTTTGATGGCATATTTATTACTGATGCGGGTGAATAAATGATCAAGAGAAGAAACAACAAAACCGGGTTCCACAAAACCATCGTGTTTGCATTTTGCTTTGCAACGTCCCTGCTGTTCTCTGCTGCATCCCATGGCGCTCTGCTCTTCGACAATCTTGGCCAACCCCCCTTGGGTCAGGGTACGATCAGTAATTCCTATTTCAAGGCTCAGAAATTCACCACGGACAGCATTCCTTGCACGCTCAATTGGGCTAAGATCCGAATAAGAGCGAATACCACCGGAAGTTTATTTGCCAAGATTTTTAGCGATAACAGCAATCTACCCGATGCGGAAGTGGGTTCGCTGACGGTACCATCAATTGGACCCGTCTACGATAACCTCGTATTCACCGCCTCGGGAGCTATAAATCTGTCCGGCAACCGTACATATTGGGTAGTTGTGGGAATCACCAGCGGTGCAGGCGCCTACGATTGGAATTATACAGAATCAAACACAGGCGCCGGAACCGGATTCTCTTCAAGGTGGGCTTATAGCACCGATACAGGCACCACATGGAAAGGTTCCGATACGGAGCCCTTTATGATGCAGGTTGATGTTACAGACGACCCCCCCACCATCGCCTCTTTTACGCCAACATCGGGCACCCTTGGAACAACGGTTACCATAATCGGCACCAATTTCTCAGGTACTGAAGTCAAATTTGGAGGAACGGATGCTGCAAGTTTTACAGTGGATTCGCCAACCCGGATCACATCCGTAGTCGGGGCCGGATCTACAGGGAATGTTACAGTGACCACAAATGGGGGTACCGCCACCAGCGCATCAACATTTATTTATACCCCTCCGGTGACATTGGCCACCGGAACCCCCGCTTCTTACAAGGTTACGGTCACAAAGGTTGAAATGTACAACGGAGCCTCCTGGGTTGAGGTTTTTTCAGGGACGGCTCAGCTTGATATGGTGGCCGGAGGGACATTTCCGGGGATCAATGACGTGAGCCTCCCGGAAGGTACCTACTCCAAGGTAAGGGTCACTTTTAACAACTCATTCCCTGTCACGGGCATGGCAAATTATAGCGGGAGTGACTATTATACAACGGCCGCCACCTTTGGAGGACAGACCAACCTGGCCAGTACCCCCACAACCGCAGCCGCAAGTATGGCGGCGTTTACGTTTTATAACCCCGCATGGGGGGCACTCAACGCGGATGTTACACAGACCTACGCAATTACCCTCATTACCGTGGGTGCGGCAACGGATTATCAGCCAACCTTGAGATTTACCATAAACAGTACGCTTCCCTTGAAGGGAGCTGCGGGTGATCCTCCCAGCTATTTTTTCTCGCTGGATGCACCGACCGGGAGCCTTGTTGAACCCTGAAACGAGTCTTGCCCTGAATTGTGATATGAATTATCAACCGTTCCGTTGGGTCGGATCGGTCCACTCCTTGATATGGTCACAGGTTTGTATATCGGGAGTGAGGCGACTTGATGCAGCACAACATTTAAGGAGGTAAACCCATGACGTCTTCTGTTCGGGTGTATATGGCCTTTTTTTCGGTTGCCTGTTTGTTCACTTTTCTCACTGTGGTTCAGCCTGCCCATGCTGCCGTCAGCAGGGTCTGGGCCAATAACGGGGAAGACAAGGTGACCCGGGATGAGCTCCGCGCTTATTCAGGGTCTGATGTAACCAATTCTGTTTGGAATGGAAGTCGAATATCCCTGTTCGGAGCCGGAAATGAAGTAATTTCCTTTAACCTGGTTCTGGAGGCGGCAGGCGCAGCCGCCCGGGATGTTTCGGTTTCCTTTGATACTCTGACAGGACCGGGAGGAGCCTTGATCCATTCGAGTAGCACCTCAGGCAACGGCGTCTTCAACTGGGTAGGTCGCAATATCGAACTGTTTTATATCCGCTACCTGGAAATCAAAGGGCTGAGCCACGACCTCTGTTACAACGCGACCTATGATGAGCGTCATATTCCCAAGCGGTTTCAACGGCCCTGGACAGGTAATGGGGATGCGACCGGCACATGGCAGGACAGGCCGGATCATAATAAATTCTACCCTGATATCGCCGTACCTCTTGAACTGGTGCAACAGTTCACGATTGCCGCCAACACCAACCAGAGCATCTGGGCCGATATCTACATCCCCACAACAGCGGCAAACGGGGTATATCAGGGAACCGTAACGGTTAAGGAAAACGGAACAACAACCCATTCCATACCGGTTTCACTGACAGTGAGAGACTTTATTCTGCCCGATTATCCGTCTGCGCCGACCATGCTCTATATTGCCAATGAAGATATCAACTATCGCTATCTGGGATCGGCATACCCTGAACCGGGGAGCAGTGACTACCAAAAATCTCTGGTGATCATTAACCGTCACTTCCAGGTTGCCCATCGGCACAAGATCTCACTTATTGACAACTATATGGAGGTCAGCCGGATGGATGACGTCTGGAAAGACAGACTCGACGGCAGTCTTTTCACCGGGACAAAGGGGTATGACGGCCCCGGTGTCGGTGCGGGCAATAATGTCTATTCCATCGGCACCTATGGCGGGTGGGCCTGGGGCGAAAACTGGCAGGAAGGTTCAAAGACGGACATGTGGTCCAATACCAATGCGTGGGTGGATTGGTTTACGCGTCAGGCTTTTACGACGCCCACGGAATACTTTTTGTACCTCATCGATGAGTCCGACGACTATGCAACCACAGAAAAGTGGGCCCAATGGATGGACAGCAATCCCGGATCTGGAAAAAGCTTGATGTCCATGGCAACGGTGTCATCGCCGACAGCGTGGGAAAACAGCATCCCGTCCCTTGATATTCCCACATCCAGCATTGCCATGGGCATAACAAACCTGTGGGAGAATGCAACCACCGCTCTGGCTCAGAACCCGGGAAAGCGATTTTATTATTACAACGGCGCCCGCCCTGCCTCAGGAACCTTCTGCACGGAGGATGACGGTGTGGCGCTGCGGGTTAACGGCTGGATTCAGCACAAAAAGAAAATCGACCGCTGGTTTTACTGGGAGAGCACCTATTACAACAACTACCAGGGGGGGCAGGGCCCGACGGATGTCTTCACCAGGGCTCAGACGTATGGCGGCAAAGAACCGGGACTTGACACGGAATTTGCCATGGGCGAGTACGGCTGGAACTATACCAACGGCGACGGCGTACTCTTCTATCCCGGCACGGACCGTCACTATACCGGGCAGAGCTACGGCTTAGACGGCCCTTTAGCCTCCCTGCGCCTGAAACACTGGCGCCGGGGCATCCAGGACGCCGACTACCTTGCCCTGGCCAATGCCGTGAATCCGGATGCGACCCAGGCCATTGTTGAGCGTATGGTGCCAAAAGTGTTGTGGGAGTACGGAGTGGAAACCGAGGAAGACCCGACTTATGTGTATACTGGCATCAGTTGGTCAATCGACCCCGATAAGTGGGAAGCGGCCAGAAAAGAATTGGCCGATATTATTGAAGGGAATACCCCTGGGAAAACAGATCCCATTCCAGAAATAAAGGCCAATGGAGAGGACGGTCCTTTGGTCATTTCCAGTGCAGAGAAACTTGCCATTACAGTCTCCCTCACCTGCGGAGACCTCTGCGGAAGGGATGCGGATTGGTGGGTAGCACAATCGACGCCTTCAGGAACTTTCAACTATTATGACCTATCCATGGGATCGATGGTTCCAGGTCTTTCAACCACTCATCAAGGGCCACTATTCAACCTCGGCACCACGCAGCTTTTGAGTTCCTCCGGCCTAACCGTTGGAACTCATACTTTCTATTTTGCAATGGATTTGAATATGAACGGCGCATTGGATTACGATCCATTGTATCTTGATTCCGTGGTGGTAAATATAACGCAGTAAACAACTGGCGGAAACGTGATCAAGGTCTCAATTTATAAAAGGAGTTTGTGAAGCTTCTGGAGCAACGCTTCGAATTCATTTCCAGAAAAACAAAATTTCAAATCTTGAAACCGTTGCCGTGTTTTTTCAACCTGGGGTTTAACCTGGGCGTTTTTGACAACCACCTCACTGATCAATGACGCCAACTCCTGAAAATCCGTCTCTGCCATTCCGAACCTTGTCATCTCCGAAACCCCGAGGCGCAGGGCGCCGGATGCCGTAAATCCCTCTTCATCGGGAACCGCCTGGTAGTTGCAGATGATGTTGTTCTCTTCCAGCCTTTTGGCCATCTCCGGACCGCGCCCGTACCCCACGGGCAGTATGACCTGGTGGGTTTCGGTGTATCCCATGTGGGGTTCTCCCGCCGGTTCAAGGCCGAAGTCCGAAAACGCACGGGCAAAGGCTTTGGCATTGGCGATGATCTTGGGCTGATAATCATTTTTGAAATGATTCATTTCGTAGGCCGCCATGAGCAGCCCGAGCAGGGTGCCCGGGTGATGGTTGGACACGGATCCGGGAAAGGTGCGTCTTTGAAGGGTTTCCCAGAGTTCATAACGGGTGTCTTGTTCTGTGAAAGGGCATCCCACAATGCCCCGCTGGGTCCCGAAGTAGGTTTTGTGGGTGGAGCCGGTCACCAGGTGGGCGCCCTCTTTAAAGGGTTCCTGAAGTGGGGTCCGATCAACCCCAGTACATGGGCCATGTCCACCATCAGTACGGTATCCCTGAGGCCCTGGTCTTCCAGGAATTGGGCAATGTCTCTAATGGGTTCCCGGTGAATCACCATGCTTTTCCCCAGGATAATAAGCTCCGGGCGGGACATTTCTATGGCGTTAAGGGTGGCGGGCACATCGATTTTGTAAGGGTTATCCGGCAATACCGGGAAATTGATCACCGCGGGACGTTCGGTTACGGGATCAACGGCCACAAAGTCCCGGAGTGCCCCCATGGGCTGGCTGCTGAGATGCCCTCCCTTGGCGATGTGGTGACACAAGACACGCCGGATACGTCGCGCCTCTCGTTTTCGATCGGTGCGATTCAAGTAGTCCATCATGGCGCTATACACGGCCATATTGGCCATCTGACCGCTGATCATACGGGTTTCCACCTCCCGGCAACCCAGATAGGTTCGCAGTTCCGCTTCCAGCAGATATTCTACCTCGGCAATGAAATCCGTTCCCTGATAGTAGAAAATGTCCGCATCATAAAATGCTTTTGCATGCTTGTGCTCGGCATAACGAAAGGCCGGATCCATGATGGAAAGAAGTCGCACCATGGGGGAAAGGGTCATTTCCGATGGAATAAGGTTGATGCATGACTGCTGTCGCCAGGTGTGGTTATCAATGGTTTTTTTAAGAAGCCGTGTAACTTTAGTGTTTGAGTTTCGGTCATCTTTAAGCGTCGAAGTGGCTGAATGTCCATAGAGAATCGGACGGGCATAGGGGGGGGCATCGGATCTCAGGTGAAAGGGCACGACCATCGCCTTAATGGCCTTTCCGCGAACGTCGACAGGGAGGGGTTCGTCCACTTCGATATCACTGTCTACATAGCCCAGGCAGATGGCGCGAAGCCGATGTTGATCTGTCAATACGGAGCTTAATCCTTCGCCCTTCATGACCCACATGGGAACCATGGTGCCGCTGGTGATGACACCCGCTGGTTTGTCTTCTTTGAAGATTTTTGACCCCGGGCGGGCAACACCTCTTTCGATGAGTGCAATGGGTCTGATCATCCGGGGTAGATTCGCGGGGTCTGCGTGATCATGGCGAATGATTTTTTTAAGATCTTCAAACTGTTTCATCAGCGCTGATTTCCCCACAAAATCGCCTTTCAACGGTGAAAAACTGACAGCCGGTTTTGCAATGGGGCAGGCCAGTATGGGAATTTCCCTTCCGTCGGGATCCATGCCCAGTTCGTGGCCGTAAAGGGGGAGCCCCGCCTCAAGGCGCAGGGTGTCCCGTGCGCCCAGCCCCACGGGAAAAGCGCCTTCTTCCAGAAGGCGCTGCCATATGATCGGGGCGTGATCGCTCTCCATAAACAGTTCAAAACAGATGGGTTCCCCGGTATAACCGGTACGGGCCAGAAGCACTTCCGTTCCTGAAATTGAAACGGTCCCAACGCAATTGCGTCTCGGTTCCGGGAGTTGCCCGCGGGATATGATTTTCTGAAGGATCCTTCGGGATTCGGGTCCCTGGAGGGACAACATGGCCATTTCCTGCGTATGGTCCAAGAGCTGAAGTTCGTGAAAGTCTGCCATAAAGGTTTGAAAATGCAGCCAGTCTTTCTCCCGATTGGCGGCATTGACCACCAGAAGATACTCATCCTCCCGGAATCGATAAAGATAGGCATCATCCACGGCGCCGCCCGTTTCCGTGGGAATGAGGGTGTACTGGGCTCCCACGGTCTGTATATCCAGGGCTGCCGCATTGTTGGTCAGAACGTGTTGCAGGAAGGGAAGGGCCTCTTTTCCCCTGACCCGAAAACGGCCCATGTGGCTGACGTCAAAGAGGCCCGCCCCTCGGCGGGTGTTCAGATGTTCCCGAATGATGCCGTCGGGGTACATGAGCGGCATTTCCCAGCCGCCAAATTCAACCATTTTAGCGTCCAGGGAAAGGTGCTGATCGTAAAAAGGGGTTCTTTGAAGCTGGCTCATGGGTTTGGCTCCTAGCAAATTTTATAAGAGAAATAATGATACAATGCCTTACCCGAACTTACAAGGGGCAAACGCCCATAAAGATTGAATTGTCTTGACTTGAAAATAGGTCCTTTACTATATATGATGGTTTGTTTTCAGTGAAGATTTCGTGTCTCAAGTTGATGGTTTTTGGAAAGGGGAAATTCAATGAGAGAGGTTGTTATTGTCAGTGCATGCAGGACCCCCGTCGGTGAGTTCGCCGGGTCCCTGAGTGCTGTTTCCGCCACAGATCTCGGGGCGTTGGTCATGAAGGAGGCCCTTAAACGGGCAGGTGTTGAAAATAAAGATGTTGACGAGGTGATCATGGGTAGCGTGCTGCCCCACGGGCTGGGACAGAATCCGGCCCGCCAAGCAATGATTCGCGCAGGACTGCCCTGGGATGTGGGGGCCATTACCGTCAATAAAGTCTGCGGTTCGGGTCTCAAAGCGGTGATGCTGGCGGCCCAGGCCATTTTGTGCGGTGACGCGGACGTGGTGGTGGCGGGGGGCCAGGAAAACATGAACCTTTGCCCCTACATGCTGAAAAAAGCCAGGACCGGATACCGTATGGGCAACGGTCAGATGGTGGATGCAATGGTCCATGACGGCCTCTGGGACCACGTAAATGATTTCCACATGGGAATCAGCGCGGAACTGGTGGCGGAAAAATATAACATCACTCGTGAAGATTCAGACGTATTTGCCTTGAATTCCTATGAAAAAACATGGCAATCCCAAGAGCAGGGGAAATTCAGCGGAGAGATCGTTCCTGTTGCGATCCCCAGCCGGAAAGGTGATCCGGTAATCTTTGACACAGATGAAATCCCCACCCGCAAGCCTTTGACCAACATGGAAGGGCTCAAAAAGCTCCGGCCGGCCTTCAAAAAAGACGGTCTTGTTACCGCCGGGAACGCATCCAAGATCGCTGACGGAGCTTCGGCCCTGGTGGTCATGAGCCGGGAAAAGGCGGATGCGCTCGGTTGCAAACCCCTGGTGCGTGTGGGAGCGCAGGGTGCCTCGGGAATGGATATGAAATATGTGCTGGTTGCGCCGATTCTGTCCATACCGAAAGTCCTGGCAAAGGATGGCCTCACCGTTGATGATATCGATCTCCATGAAATCAATGAGGCGTTCAGTACGTCGTCCATTGCCATCAATCGGGAATTGAACATCGATCCTTTAAAAGTGAACGTGCACGGCGGGTCCGTGGCCATCGGACATCCCATCGGCGCCAGTGGCGCCAGGGTGTTGACCACACTGATTCATGCCATGAAAGATCGGGGCGCCGGGGTGGGCGAAGCCTCCCTTTGTCTGGGAGGCGGTGAAGCGGTGACGCTGGTGGTTTATAACGAAGCTTAAATTAGCATTTGGAGTAGAAACAGGAGAGATAAGGATGGGAGAAGTAGTCGTTGTTTCAGGAAAGAGAACCGCAGTGGGTACATTCGGAAAGACGCTCAAATCTACGCTGGTGGTGGACCTTGGGGCTCTGGTGCTGAAAGAAACCCTGAAAAATGTGCAGTTGAAACCGGTGGCCACTGACAATCTGACGCAATTCGAGCCCGACGCACTCAAAGGTCTCGGTATGATCGATCTTGAGAAACAGACGTACGATTACGATGACGCCTTTCAACCGGTCGAAGTGGACGAAGTCATCATGGGAAACGTGGTGGGTGCGGCCCAGGGGCAGAACGTGGCGCGCCAGGCCATGATCAAGGCAGGGATCACGAAGGAAACCAGTGCTTTCACATTGAATAAGGTTTGCGCTTCCGGTATGAAGGCCATCGCCCTGGCGGCCCAATCCATTGCTGCCGGTCAGGCCGATGTGATTCTGGCAGGGGGTATGGAAAACATGAGCCTCATTCCCTATGCTCTGCCCGCCGCCCGCTGGGGGGGCCGCATGGGTAACGCGAACCTGGTGGACCTGATGGTTATGGACGGTCTGTTCGAGATTTTTTATGGGTACCACATGGGCCTTACAGCGGAAAATATCGCGGAGAAATACGGTATTACAAGGGAAGAACAGGATGAACTGGGGGCAATGAGCCACCAGCGTGCCCGGAAAGCTATTCAAGAGGGGCTTTTTAAAGATGAGATTGCGCCGGTGGTGATACCACAACGGAAAAAGGATCCGCTGATTTTCGATACGGATGAACGGCCCATGGATACCACCGCGGAGAAAATGGGTAAGCTCAGGCCCGCCTTTAAAAAAGACGGCACCGTGACGGCTGGAAATGCTTCCGGAATCAATGATGCGGCCGCGGCCCTTCTGCTCATGTCGGAAGAAAAGGCAAAGGACTTGGGGTTGAAACCGCTGGTGAAAATTCGCGCCTTTTCCCATGCGGGGATGGACCCGGCTTACATGGGTCTCGGGCCCATACCGGCTGTCCGAAAACTCCTGAAAAAAGAAAATCTTGTTATTGAGGATTTTGGTGCCATTGAGTTAAACGAAGCGTTTGCAGCGCAGGCCATTGCATGTGTGCGGGAGCTTGGATGCGACATGGAAAAAACCAACCCGCTGGGCAGCGGTATTTCCATCGGCCACCCCATCGGGTGTTCCGGCGCGCGCATTACTCTGACCCTCATGGGTGAAATGATGCGAAATAACCTTGACCTGGGGTTGGCTTCCCTCTGCATCGGTGGTGGACAGGGGATGGCCATGGTTCTGGAGGCATGCTGATCTTATCTGAATCTCAATTTTAAGGGAGCGAAATATCATGTCATTTGAAAATATTATCTATGAAGAAGACGGAAATGTGGCGATCATCAAATTTAACCGGCCCAAGGCTTTGAATGCCATCAATCCTGATGTGTTGGCCGAACTGAGCCAAGCTCTGGACATGATCGAGGCGGGTACCAACGTCAAGGCCCTGGTCCTCACCGGTGAAGGGGATAAAGCATTTATCGCGGGCGCCGACATCGGCCACATGGCCTCTTTTTCACCCCTGAAGGGCCGGCAGTTTGCGCTGGAAGGGCAGACACTTCTGTTTCGCCTTGAAGCGCTGCCCATTCCCGTCATTGCCTGTGTTAACGGGTTTGCTCTGGGCGGCGGAACGGAGACGGCCATGGCGTGTGATTTCATCTATGCCTCTGAAAATGCCAAATTCGGTCAGCCGGAGATAAATCTGGGGGTTATACCCGGGTTCGGCGGCACCCAACGGTTATCCCGCTTGGTGGGTAAGGCCATGGCCAAGGAACTTTGTATGACAGGCGCCATTATTGGTGCCGGGGAAGCCAAAGAAATAGGCCTTGTCAATAAGGTGTTTCCCGCGGATGCCCTGTGGGCGGAAACCATGAAAATCGCCAAGCAGATGGCCGGCAAGGGGAGGGTGTCCATGAAAGCCATCAAGAATTGTATTGATCGCGGTTTTGAAGTGGATATTCGCACGGGACAGTTTATGGAGGCGGATAATTTCGCTATCTGTTTGTCAAGCCCGGATGGAAAGGAAGGGATGTCGGCATTCTTAGAAAAACGGAAGCCCGAATTTAAAGGGGGACTGGTGTAGCCATGGATTTCGCATTAACCGAAGAACAGCAGATGGTTCGAGAGATGGCCGCACGCTTTTCCGAGGCCGAGATTCGACCCAAGGCGGCTGAATTGGATGAAAGCCACGCCCACCCGGCGGATATCATCAACCAGCTGGGTGAGTTGAAAATGCTCGGCATTGCCGTGCCGGAAGAATACGGCGGCGGCGGCATGGATTATGTCAGTTACGTCCTGGCCCTCATCGAGGTGTCCAAAGGGTGCGCTTCCACCGGTGTGATCATGAGCGTTAACAATTCGTTGTACTGTTTTCCGGTGTATGCCTATGGCACGGAAGCTCAGAAAATGAAATATCTCAAACCCTGCGCTTCGGGCGAATACCTGGGGTGTTATGGCTTGACCGAGGCCGGGGCCGGTTCCGACCCGGCAGGCATGCGGACAACCGCCGTCAAAGATGGGGACCAATGGATCATCAATGGTGAGAAGAAATTTATCACCAATGGCAATGTGGCACGCTACGCCGTCATAGCAGCGGTGACGGACAAGGAAAAAGGATACAAGGGGATCAGCACCTTTGTGGTGGATCGGGAAAACACCCCCGGCTTCAAAGTGGGGCGCGTGGAAGAGAAGATGGGTATCCTGGCTTCGGGGACCGCAGAACTGATTTTTGAGGATGCAAGGCTACCGGCGGATGCCCTGCTGGGAAAAGAAGGGGAAGGGTTCAAGCAGATGCTGACGACTCTGGACGGCGGTCGCATCGGCATCGCTTCCCAGGCCATTGGTATTGGCCGGTCAGTTCTGGAAGACTCGGTTGAGTACGCCAGGACCCGGGAGCAATTTGGAAAACCCATCAGCGCATTTCAAGCCATCCAGTGGAAACTGGCGGATATGGCCACGGAACTGGATGCGGCAGAGCTACTGACGCTCCGAGCGGCCTGGCTGGAAGACCACAAAAAGCCTTATGAAAAGGCCGCAGCCATGGCCAAGATGTACGCCTCGGATGCGGCCATGAGAGCGTCTGTGGAAGGGGTTCAGATTCTGGGCGGATATGGATACAGCAAGGAATACCCCATGGAGCGCCACATGCGTGATGCCAAGATATGCCAGATCTATGAGGGCACCAACGAGATCATGCGTCTGGTGGTGGCAAAAAATCTCATCAAGGGTTGATTATTTGTAATGGTTCACGGGTTTAAATGTTTAAAAGTTCAGAGGTTATAACAACTTTGAACCTTAAACCTTGAACCTTAAACCTTGAACAAGGAGGCGGTTATGGCCTTGACCTTTAATCCTAAGATTTTTCAAGACATTGAAGAAAAGTACAGTTCGTGGAAGAAAAAACTGAATCGGATCTTTACCGCCAGACCGGCACGCTTGGACCGGTTTTCCACGGTTTCAGACTGGGAAATCAATGATATGTATACCCCTGCCGACCTGAAAGACCAGGACTTTGACGCCGATATCGGATTTCCCGGAGACTACCCCTTTACACGGGGGGTGCAACCCTCCATGTATCGGGGCCGCCTCTGGACCATGCGCATGTTTGCGGGCCTGGGCAGCGCCATGGATACGAACCAGCGCTTTCATCTCCTGGTTCGGGAAGGCCAGACCGGCCTTTCCACCGCCTTTGACATGCCCACCCTGATGGGATACGACTCGGATTCCCCCAAGGCCAGGGGAGAATGCGGCAAATGCGGCGTGGCCATTGATACGTTAAAAGACATGGAGGACCTGTTTTCCGGGCTTCCCATCGACCAAATTACCACCTCCATGACCATCAATCCGCCCGCTGCCGTCGTCTGGGCCATGTACATCGCCATGGCGGAAAACCGCGGCATCGACCGTAAAGTGTTGGGCGGGACCATTCAAAATGACATGCTGAAGGAATTTGTTGCTCAAAAAACCTTTATGTGTCCCCCCGAACCGTCTGTTCGCATTGTGACGGACACGGTGGAATTCGGGACCCGCCAGGTGCCGAGGTGGAACACCATCAGCATCAGCGGTTATCATATTCGGGAAGCCGGCTCCACAGCGGTGCAGGAATTGGCCTTTACCCTGGCAGACGGTATTGCCTACACGGAAAAAGCCCTGGAGCGGGGGTTGCATGTGGACGAGTTTGCTCCGCGATTCTCCTTCTTCTTCAATTCCCACCTTGATTTTTTCGAAGAGGTGGCCAAATTCCGGGCTGCCCGGCGCATGTGGGCCAGGATCATGAAGGATCGGTTCAAGGCGAAAGACCCGAGATCATTGTGGATGCGGTTTCACACCCAGACCGCCGGGTGTTCCCTTACGGCCCAGCAGCCCTACAACAACGTGGTGAGAACCGCGCTTCAAGGACTGGCGGCGGTCATGGGGGGAACCCAGTCGCTCCACACCAATTCCCTGGACGAGGTCTTGGCCATACCCACGGAGGAGGCCGCCACCATCGCGCTCCGGACCCAGCAGATTATCGCGGAAGAATCGGGCGTGGCCAATAGCATTGACCCGCTTGGGGGGTCTTATTTGGTGGAATCCCTGACCAACCGGATGGAAGAGGAAGCCTTCGAGATCATTCAGAAGATTGATGACATGGGGGGGATGCTGGCAGCCATTGAGCAGCATTACCCGCAGTTGGAGATCGCCGATGCGGCCTATCGCTATCAGAAGCAGATCGATGATCGTGAGAAGACCGTTGTGGGGGTGAACAAGTACGCCATCGAGAAAGAAGACATCCCCGTGGAAGTATTGGAAATCGACGAGGAACTGGAAACCCTTCAAATCGAAAAGACCAACCGCGTCAAGGAGAGCCGCGACGGCCAGGCCGTAGTCCGGTGTCTCAAAAGAGTAGGGGAGGCTTGTTCGGGGACTGAAAATGTAATGGAACACCTTATCAATGCGGTCAAAGCCGGCGCCACTCTTCAGGAAGTCTGCGATGTTTTCAGGGATGTTTTTGGTTCTTACCGGGATCCGGGAATTTACTAAAACTGTGATCACAATGAGGGAATTATGAAACGGGAACGAAGAATCAGAGTGATGGTTGCCAAACCCGGGTTGGACGGGCATGACCGGGGAGCGAGGATCATCGCGCGGGCCTTCCGCGATGCAGGGTTCGAGGTGGTCTATACAGGTCTTCACCAGACGCCGGAGGAGATCGTTGGGGCAGCAATTCAGGAAGATGTGGATATGGTGGGGCTGTCCAGTTTGGCCGGCGCCCACAAATATCTACTCCAGGCGGTTGTGGATCTTCTGCAAGAGAGAGGCGCCGGCGATATCGTGGTTTGCGGCGGCGGCATTATTCCCGATGACGATATTAAAAAACTCAAAGCGATCGGGGTCAAGGAAATTTTTACGCCGGGGACAACCCTGGATGTGATTGTCGATTGGGTGCGGGAAAACGTGACGCCGAGAAGATAAGGGCCGGGCTATGAATGATTGGGTTGAAAAAGTGACGAATGGCGATGTGCGGACGGTGGCCCGCCTTATTCGCGATGTGGACGATGGCATGCCCGAGGTACGGGATGTTTTAAAGGCGCTTTATCCCCATACGGGAAAAGCTTACATCATCGGCATCACCGGCGCGCCGGGCGTGGGGAAAAGCACGCTGGTGGACCAGATGGTGGCCCATTTGAGAAAGCGGGGGAAAACCGTGGGGGTTCTGGCGGTGGATCCCACCAGTCCTTTCAGTGGGGGGGCGATTCTGGGGGACAGGGTCCGCATGCAGCGGCACAGCGTCGACCCGGGGGTCTACATCCGATCCCTTGCCACCCGTGGACATTTCGGCGGGTTGACCCAGTCCACCCGAAGCGCCATCGACATTCTGGATGCCATGGGAAAAGACGTGATCCTGGTGGAAACCGTAGGGGTGGGGCAGGATGAAGTGGACGTGATGCGGAGCGCCCATACCACGGTAATTGTGGTCATTCCCGGCATGGGGGATGACATTCAGGCCATCAAGGCGGGGATTCTCGAAGTGGGCGATATTTTTCTGATCAACAAAAGCGATCGTGAAGGGACCGATAAAACGCTCACTGATTTGCGACTGATGATCGAAATGGATCAGCGGAAATTTGACAGGGGTCTGTGGAAGCCGCCCATCCTCAAAGTGGAGGCCGTGTTTGATAAAGGGGTGGACGATTTTCTGGATGCGGTGGACCGGCATGCCCAATATCTGGAACAAACCGAGGGTGGCCTTAAATCCAGGCGAAGCCCGGACAAGGTACGCCAGGAGATGGTGGACATGATTAAAGCCCGGTTGATTGAGGAAGTGCTGGATAAACTGACGGAAAGCGGGGATTTCGATGGCGCGGTGGATGCCATTGTGAAAGGGGACCTGGATCCCTATACCGCGTGTGAAAACCTGGTGTTTCCAGCCCTTGGAGGACTTCCTGCCAGCGGGTAGTCCATTTGAGATAGCCCATTGGGGAAAGAGCGCTTCATGTTTGGCATTTTTTGGTGGATACGCCAGGTCTTTCTGATCCTTATCGGTTGTTGTTTCCTGGGTTTCGGCATTCTGATGTTGATATCCGCCTATAAACTTGAAAACCCCTATTCTTTTATCATGTCTTTTTTTGCTTCAAATCTCATGATTCTCATCAGCGCCACCCTGGTGCTGGGGTTTGTTTTGCGAATGATAAAGGCCCACAAACTTTCCAAAAACAACGAAGATTAGAGAAGACGTCAGGAGGGATCCATGCCGGTTGGAAAAAAAGACAAACCCATCGGGAAGCGGCTCATGAAGTTGAGGAAAGATAAAAAGCTTACCCTCAAGCACCTGGCCAATGAAACGGGACTTAAACCCAGATTTATCTCTCAGGTGGAAAAGGGCGAGGTGATGCCACCGGTTTCGGTGATCCTCCAGCTATCGAAAGCGCTCGAAGTGGACTCGAGTATTCTGCTAAGGGAGGAAAAGAAACGTGCGGGCCTTAAATCTGCGGAAGGATATCAGAAACGAACCGAGGCCTATAGCTACGAAACCCTGACGCCTGAAGCGAGGCATAAACGACTGAAAGCCTTTAAGATATTGGTTGATCCCAAATCCGAACACAAGCCTGTGGGGTACCAGCATGTGGGAGAGGAATTCCAGTATGTGCTCAAGGGGAAAATCGAAGTGATGGTGGGTGAGAACAAGAATCTTCTGGGCCCCGGGGAGAGTCTCCATTTCGATTCTTCCATTGTCCACAAACTGCGGAATATCAGCTCGGAGACAGCGGAACTTCTGGTGGTGCTCTATACGCCTTGATGCGGGTATGACAACAAAACCCGTTTCCAATGCTCCATTGCGGGATTGTTTGAGGGAGAAAAATGGCCTACCAACTCAATGAAGAACAGCGGATGATCCGTGCCATGGTCAGGGAGTTTGCCAGGGAGAGTGTTTTACCCACTGCCGCAGAAAGGGATGTAACCGGCGAATTCCCCGCCGAGAATCTCAAAAAAATGGGTGAACTGGGCCTGTTGGGCATGAATGCACCGGTGGCGTTTAACGGTGCGGGGGTGGATACGGTCAGTTATTGTCTGGCCCTTCAGGAAATCGCCTATGCCTGTGCATCCACGGCAGTGATCATGTCGGTGCACAATTCCGTGGCCTGCGGTCCCATTAACCTCTTCGGGTCCGATTACCTGAGAGATAAATACCTGAAAAAGCTCTCCACAGGGGAAATGCTCGGTTCATTTTCCCTGACGGAGCCGGGAGCGGGTTCTGATCCCGTGAGCCAGAAAACCAAGGCCGTGCGGGACGGGGACTGCTATATCATCAATGGCAACAAGATGTTCATCACCACGGGGAAGAATTCCCATTTGACCGTGGCCACGGCTTATACGGACCCGGATAAAAAACATCGCGGCATCAGCGCCTTTGTGGTGGAGAAAGGGACGCCCGGATTTTCTGTTGGCAAGGAAGAGAAAAAAATGGGCCTTCGCGCGTCCGACACGGTGGAGTTGATTTTTGAAGATTGTCGCGTTCCGGCGGAGAATCTTCTGGGTCAGGAAGGAGACGGGTTCCTGATTGCCATGACATCCCTTGACGGGGGCAGAATCGGTATTTCATCCCAGTCCCTGGGGGTGGCACAAGCGTGCCTGGATGCGGCGGTGGGTTATGCCAAAGAGCGGGTCCAGTTCGGCAAGGCCATTAGTAATTTTCAGGGACTCCGGTGGATGATCGCCGATATGGCCACTCAGATTGAGGCGGCCAGGCTTCTGACCTTCAATGCCGCCGCCATGCGGGATCGCGGGGAGAACTACAGTGCGGCAGCCTCCATGGCCAAGGTGTTTGCCTCCGAGATGGCCAACAAAGTGGCCTACCAAGCCTTGCAGATTCACGGGGGATATGGTTATATGCAGGAATACCCGGTTGAACGGTATTACCGGGATGCCCGGGTATTCACCCTTTACGAGGGGACCTCTGAAATCCAGAGGACCGTCATTGCGA
>JABGPV010000910.1 GCA_018644785.1 Deltaproteobacteria bacterium
TCATTATTCGGCATACGCCGGTTGCGCCCAAAATCGACGGCAGAATCACCCAAACGGGATCCCAGTAGGGATTACTGCTGCAAATACACTCTGCGTTCCGGTTCGGACCTGATCAAGGCATTTCTGGCCCGCCTGACGCTGTTTATGGGCGGGCATTAGGGGAAATTTGACTTTATGGCCCTGGAAATTGCACTGGTGCTGTTCATCCTGTCTGCCGCGGTTCTATTTCTGGTAACCGAATGGATGCCCATGGAGGTCGTGGCCTTCCTGGTACTGGGGAGTCAACCTTCTATCAGGGTGTGCCTCAAAAAAGCCGTCTTTGAACTCCTTTGGCTGAATTCAAACACGCAACATAACTGCTATATCTCTCAGCTTTCCGAAGGATATAAACCAATGTAATATCAAATGGATATCTCAGTCTTGCAAGTTTCTCAACATTGAATATATCACACGCTTTTTGAACTGCCAATATACTGGACCTTTGTCAAGAAAGTGCATGCAAACTTCTTACGGGATCGTTCGCATGGAATGAAC
>JABGPV010000911.1 GCA_018644785.1 Deltaproteobacteria bacterium
CTTTGATCTTGTTTTTGATGGTTTTGTCTTCCGACTTGATGTTTTCAAGTCCTTCATCGACAATTTTTCGCGCCTTCTTTCCCAGCTTGGGCGTTTTCTTCAGCATGCGGCCGACATTTTTCACAGCCCGCCCACCCAGGTCGAATAAATCAACCACGGCGCCTCCTGCCTCGTTCAACACTTTTGCGGTAAATCTCAACACACCTTTTCGCTCTTTTCCCACGTCAACCTCCCTCCAAACCAAAGAAAATTTAGGCACTAAGAATCAAGAACCGAAATCATACGGCGCCATTGCCGTACGAAATGCTGTGCTTTAACAACAGAATCCGTTGAAGCACAAGAAGCGCATCCCCATAAACTTCAAGGGACATTTCCATCTTTCGGTTAACGGCTTCCGCGTCGTCCATCACTTTATGGATGACAGCCATGAAGCCTTTATTCGCTTCCAAACCCATATCCGATTTTGCTATACGACCCCTCAATCGCTGCATTTCCACTTCAACATCATCAAGGGTTGAAATGAATTGTTTTCT
>JABGPV010000912.1 GCA_018644785.1 Deltaproteobacteria bacterium
ACCGCAGCAGCTTTACCTGGACCGCGTTGGTCAACTCGCCGATTTCATCCAGAAATAGCGTCCCCCCGTCCGCTTCTTCGAATCGGCCGAGACGGGTTCCGGCAGCCCCTGTAAAGGCGCCTTTTTCGTGACCGAACAATTCGCTTTCAAGGAGTGTTTCCGACAGTGCCGCACAGTTGACAACCGTCATGGGCTTTTCGGAACGGGGGCTCAGGTCATGGATCAACCGGGCAATCAGTTCCTTCCCCGTGCCACTTTCCCCCCGTATCAAAACAGTGGCCCGGCTTTTCGCCACACGACCGGCCATGTTGATGACCTCCGCCATGGCCGTACTTCGAAAAATGATTCCGTCGGGCGTAATCCTTTTTCCCCGCAGTTCTTTCCGAAGCATCTTATTCTCGCGCACAATGGTTCGTCGTCCGGAAATCCGCTCAATGAGCAATTGCAATTCATCCAGGTCGATGGGTTTGCTGATATAATCGGATGCACCGGCTTTCATGGCGCTGACGGCCGTTTCAACGGTGCCGAAGGC
>JABGPV010000913.1 GCA_018644785.1 Deltaproteobacteria bacterium
GCGTGTCTAGGGACTTTTTCAAATAGTCCGCTGGCTTTCCCATCATTTCAACAATCATTATTGCAGTTACCATTTTTGTGTTTTTTGTTTTTGGGCAAAAAGGGTTCTCGCGCCTCCTTGGTGCCATTTTTTTGTGTTTTGTGTTTAACTGAAAAGCAAATAAGCAATAATCAAAATCAAAAAGAAAGAAAACAGATAAAACGCGATCCGTCGAATCCGTTCATTTTTTGACTGATAAATGACCTCACTTGTCCGCTCTATATTCTCCGGGGCTTTCAGGTTTATAACTGTTTTGGCAGATTCATTAACCTCTAAAATAACAGCCGAAGATAACCTGTTCTTTCTCTCTTCAATTGACAAATAATCTCTGCTATTGGTAGAACGGGTATCATCAATATCAGAATTTTCTTGTTCAGCGTCTTCCGGATCATCAGAAACACAGGCAAGACCCTGGTCTATAATTTTCTGCAACGTGATCTCTCCGATTCCACTAACATCTATCAAGCTATCAATATCAGAAAAAACCCTAGTG
>JABGPV010000914.1 GCA_018644785.1 Deltaproteobacteria bacterium
AGCAGGGGTGAAACACCGGATTTGACACAACCGGCTTTTATTGTTCCCACCAGCGCAATCAGATACTGGGGGACATTTGGCAGATGGATACCGACCACGTCACCAGGAACACAGCCTTTACTGACAAGATAGCGGGCAAACCGGTCCGAAAGCGCGTCCAGTTCCCCAAATGTACAGGTGCTGCCCAGAAAATGGAAAGCGATTCGATCCGGATCGGCCTTCAGCCCCTTCTCCAGAAAATCCAGATAGGTCACCTCGGGAATCGGTATCTCTGCTGTGACATGTTTATCATAGCTCTTCAACCACGGCTTTTCGCTATATACGGTCATAATATCCCCCTTGCGTTTGGTTAACGGAATTCAGTATCTGATTAAGGGTTGGCTCAAAAATTACTCAAGTGTTTCCCATTAGTGTCAAGGAAACACGTTGCTGTGGCATTCTGTCGGCAAAATGTCCAGTCTTTTGGGGACTTTTGCCGACAGCTTATGCCAAGTTATTTTTGTACGATCCCTAAGGGCTAAGGGTCGGCTC
>JABGPV010000915.1 GCA_018644785.1 Deltaproteobacteria bacterium
TATGGGAGCAAAAGGAGATTTAATATTTGTAATACTCATTATCGTTGCACTTGGTTTTGTGTGGGTGTTTACTGGTGGCCCAGAGCGAGCGCGTAACCAAGGAGTGTTCATAAAGCCACCTGCTCCACTTGATTCTGGAGGAACATATGGGGAAATCAATGTTGGTGGTGGTACACAGGTTAAAGTAGGTACTGGTAGCGAAGGCACTGCAGATACAGGACAAGACGAAACAACTATAGAGATATCAGAGTTTGAAAATAAAATTAGTATTAAAAGCAGTTCCACAGGACCAAAGAAGAGTGTTGTTCTAGAAGAATATATAACCCTGACTGCATCAAGCAGAAACAAAGAAAAGGTTTCAATAACAGGGTGGAAGCTTGAAAGCATGATATCAAAAAACCAAGTCACAATAGGCGGAGCGACAGAGGTGTATAGGTCTGGATTAGTAAACTCTGAGCCAGCTTTAAAGCTCTCCCCGGGTGAAACAGTAGTTATATCAACAGGATTTTCTCCTCTTGGCGCGTCCTTCA
>JABGPV010000916.1 GCA_018644785.1 Deltaproteobacteria bacterium
AATAAACTTACAATTATAAATCCATTCACCTGAATCAATATCCACTGCATCATTTATTCCAGTTCCACTACCTTGACCTCCATCTCTCGAATCCGACCGAACCGTCAACCGAAATCCGAAAACGGCTTTCATTCGATGTTGAACGTTCCGTCCCGCTTATCTCATGAAAAAGTTCCATCTTAATCATCAATCCTGATGTGTCTTCCATTGGAAAATCCGTGTAATCCGCGAAATCCGCTTGCCCCGTTAAATCTGTTTTTGCCCTTATTTAACCGGGGTGCCAAAAAAACAGAGAGAAAAAATGAAACCCACCATCTTCCCATTCCAAGGCAGCATCCAGCAATCCGACCGCCACTGCTTAAACGGCCACAGAAGCGCCCTAATCTGATTTACCGGCGTTTCATTCGATGTTGAACGTTCGATGTTCGATGTTCATCTTCTACGCGTTCGATGTTTCGAAACGTCAACCGAAAATTGACCCCTTGCGACAACCGAATTTTGACCCCTCTATGATTTAAATGTTAGCTTTC
>JABGPV010000917.1 GCA_018644785.1 Deltaproteobacteria bacterium
CGGATCATCTGCACTAGGGCGATGTGCTACGCTTGGAGTCAGGTCTTGGAGGGTGTATCCCGTCAGAGAAAGTTCAGGGAACAGAATCAAGTCTGTCTCACGTGCGCGGGCGCGTTCGATTAAATCCAGATGCTTTTCGAGATTCGCATCCACATCCCCTAATTTTGTATTGATTTGTGCGAGGGCTAATTTTATTTTGGTCATTTTACCTGAATAGTCGTCTGTCTAAAAAAAGAGCCGCCGAGCATGTGGCTTCGGCGGCGTAGCGGAGAGAGAGGGATTCGAACCCTCGGTAGCCCGAAGACTACAACGGTTTTCGAGACCGCCCCATTCAACCACTCTGGCACCTCTCCTTTGGGCGGGCGTATTATAACTTAAATTTAGATTATCAGAGAGAATTAATATCTGGAGATGATGTAGGAATAGTTGGTATACTTTGGCGGATATTGGTACATAACTTTACTTATGAGAAATAAATATGAAATCATTGAACTCGATTGACTACGAAAAAATAATCCACGCATCATCG
>JABGPV010000918.1 GCA_018644785.1 Deltaproteobacteria bacterium
TAGATATCCCCCAGGGCATCAGCACTGATCTAAAGAAAACGGGGATCGTATCCGGGAGTGATGTATGCCAGACTGTAGGGCAGTATGAACCCGCAATTAAGCATATCAGCCCGCATATTCCCGTGAGATAAACCACAATGAAACTCAAAATAATACCAGCTAAAGAGATCAGCCAGAATTTTTCCGATGGATATTCTTACTGGTTGCCAACGTTTAAAAAATATCTCCGTCACCAGATAGTGCCCAAAAACTATCATTGATGAGACTATTATCGGATAGAGCCAATGATAAAGCTCTCCCATTTGAGCGAATTCCAACCATAAAAAAACAAATATTCCTATTTCTACTCTTTTTGATTCTTTAAAGTTTTTAAAACATCAGATTATTTCTCATTCAACAATTTTACTTAATTTTTCTGAATTGGGTTTTGATGTTAAAGCACAAATTTTCATAAAATGTGATCCTATTTTTAGGAATAGATTAAGATCTCATCTTTTACTTCATAAGTCTGTGAATAATTTATTTAAAA
>JABGPV010000919.1 GCA_018644785.1 Deltaproteobacteria bacterium
AGGCCTTTCTCCGTACCACCAAGAATTGCGAGACGTTTACTGCTTTCACGTGCAATCAAAGCTTCAAGGCCAAGTTTTACTAAAGAAGTTTTCTCTTTTATGCCGGTCAAAAGAGATGCTTTCTCCAAAATTTGATCGTCTATGTTAAGTGTCGTTCTCATATGCATAGTGATGCATCATTTAGGCATACATGTCAATTTATTTTTGAAAATAACGCCGGCGCGGATTTTTCCTGAAAATCCGATCGTGCGGCTGAAGCCTACTCATCAGGCAGCAAAATTCCGGGGACCAAAATTCCGGGGACACAATACAAAATTATTGATTTCCCCTTTCTTCCCATGGACCTTTCGGTCCGGTCTTTTTATTCCGGAGTTGTTTTCCCGACAACACTTCAAGCTTGTTAATGCGCGGATCATCCCCAAGAGGCCTGCCGGCTCGCCCATGCTAACGGAGTCCTTGATATTTTTTCTGAAGTTCATCTTTTGAAAATTTATTGTGTCCCAGGAATTTTTAGAGGAACAATATTCA
>JABGPV010000092.1 GCA_018644785.1 Deltaproteobacteria bacterium
AGCAGCCAGGGGGAAGATATTGTTGCCGGACTGGTTCATTCACTGCCCGTGGGTAAGACCCAGCGAAAGCAGCTGAAACTGGAGGGCACATCGTTGCAGGAAGCTTTCCCTGGTATTTACAAAAAAATACACGCCCTTGCCAGGGAGTTGCTGGGTAATCTTGGATTTGCTCACCAGGAAATTGAATTCACCTTCGAGTCTGAAAAGCCGGAAGACCTGTATATCCTTCAGGTTCGCAACCAGAATATTCGGTGCGAAACCCATGTGAAAGTGTTTGAGCCCAGAATGGAAGATATGATGCTTGTGGGCAGGGGTATCGGGATCGGAGGCGGTGCATTGAGCGGCATCCTGGCATTTGGAGATGATGACCTGGCGCTTTTTGCTGAAAAATATCCCGAGAAAAAAACCATTCTTGTGAGACCTGATACGGTCCCGGACGATATCGGCATGATTTTCAAATGCGACGGCCTACTGACGGCCAGGGGAGGCATCACGAGCCATGCGGCGGTGACGGCCACGAAAATCGGGAAAATCTGCATTGTCAATTGTGCGGATTTATTTGTAAACGAAGACAGGAAGGAATGTAGTATCGGTGGTAATAAGTTTAAAGTGGGCGATGACATTTCCATCGATGGTCATCGCGGAAATATCTATCGCGGTAGTTACCCCATCAAGACTACCGAAATTGCACTTGACACGCGGAATAAATATTCATCTGATGCATGTGAAGGAGGTTTCTAATGTTTGACAACCAGAATCTTTTGGGAATTAACGGCTTGGGTCGAATTGCAAAGTTAACGTTGTGGGAGCACATCCGGTTAAGACATTTTGATGGCTTTGTGGTGAATATCGGGCGGGAGGTGGGAACCGGACTTGAGGCTGTGGCCCACACCATCTCCAGGGATTCCACCTATGGCAGTCTTGAACATTTCCTGTACGGGTACTCGGAAAACACCTTTGGCATCAAAATTCCGGATCCGGAAAAAGGGCTCATTGAAATAGACGGGATGCCGGTTACCATTCTAAGGTCCGCCCGGAACCCCCGGGATATCAACTGGCGCCAATACGGGGTGCGCCTGGTGGTCGATTGCACGGGGGCCCACAAGGACCCGACCCTGCCTTCGGGGAGTGAGAAACCGAGTGTTCGGGGACATCTGGCTGCTGGAGCTGAGAAGGTGATTATCAGCGCTCCCACCAAAATTGCCGACAAAGTTGCGAAAACGCCTGATGACTTCGGCATGTTTATCTACGGCATCAACCATCTCGATTTTGATCCCGCCAGGCACCATGTGATTTCCGCTGCAAGTTGCACGACAACCGGCCTGAGCCACATGATTAAACCCCTGCTGGAAAACAGCGAAACCAACAAAATTCTGACGGCTTCCATGTCGACCATCCATGCGGCTACGAGCACCCAGAGCATTCTGGATTCGTCGCCCAAAGCAGGCGCTGAGGATCTCCGGAAGAATCGTTCCATTTTCAATAATATTATTCTGACGTCCACCGGAGCGGCCAAGGCCCTGGAGCAGGTTCTGCCCGAGATCCAGAAATTCGGTTTTATGGCGGATTCCGTCCGCATACCCACCAATACGGCGTCTTTGATCGTCTTAAACGTCACCTTTTCGTCACCCATGGAAGAATCCGGCCTGCCGGTGGTGAACCGCGAGTTTCTGAACAACATTTATAAAGAGGCGGCGGGTGGTTCTCAGAAAGGGTTGCTCGTTTTCAGTGAAAAACAGAATGTTTCAGCGGACGTCATCGGTTTTCAGGCGGCTGTAGTCCTGGAAGGGCATGATACGCATACGCGTACGGGATTCCTGGATATACCATCGGAGATGTTGGCCCAGTGCGGATTGAAGGAGGCCTATGATGTGAGACTGCCGGTGACCCACGCCAAAATTTTCGGATGGTACGACAACGAATACGGCAGCTATGTTTACAGTCTAGGCAAGCTGACGGTCTATATCGATAAACATATGTGAAAATTTGGCCTTGATCATCGTTTCGGCTACCCTGCACCACCTGTATGATTGTGGCCTCTTGTAGGGGCAGGCCTTGTGCCTGCCCTGATCAGGGCGCCCACAAGGGGTGCCCCTACAATCCTGGACAAAACGATGATCAATGCTGAAAATTCCAGAGGAAAAAATAGAGTATGCCTGAATCAAACCCCATTAAAAACCGCATCACGAGCCTGGAACAGCATTTAGAGGAAGAAAACCCCGTACTGGTGGATGTGGTCAGGAGTTTCAGAGAGCTTGATCTGGTGAGCCGGCAAATGGGTTTTTTTTCGAAAGAACAATCCCATGCCTTTAGTGTGCCCTGGTGGCCCCTCATATCGGTACTCGGGGTTTATTCCTCGGGAAAATCCACTTTTATCAACCGTTATCTGGATTACAAGCTGCAGGATACGGGTAACCAGGCGGTGGATAACAAATTTACGGTGATTTGTTTCAGTGATGAAGAGAAGGTTCGGCAGCTTCCCGGTCTGGCCCTGGATGCGGATCCGCGATTTCCCCTGTACAGAATCACCGAAGCAATCGACGAGGCAACTCCCGGAGAGGGCCGGCGGGTCGATGCCTATCTTCAGCTGAAGACATGTCCCAGTGAAAAACTTCGGGGTAATATCATCATCGATTCTCCAGGATTTGATGCTGATGCACAGCGGACTGCGACGCTCAGGATTACCAACCATATTATCGATCTGTCGGATCTTGTACTGGTCTTTTTTGACGCCCGACATCCGGAATCCGGCTCCATGAGCGATACCCTTGATACCCTGGTAAAGGGGACCATTCACAGAAATGATTCCAACAAATTTCTCTATATCCTTAACCAGATCGATATGACGGCCCGTGAAGACAATCCTGAACAGGTGTTCGCCGCCTGGCAGCGGGCCCTGGCACAGAAAGGCATGACCGCGGGGCGGTGCTACACCATCTATGATCCGGAAGCCGGAATGCCCATTGAGGACGAGGGATTGCAGGAGCGCTTTCTGCGTAAACGGAATGAGGATGTCGCCAGAATTCAGGAGCGCATCGAGGAAGTCCGGGTGGCGAGGGCATACCGCATCGTGGGCATGCTGAATCAGCGGGCCAGTGCGCTTGAAAAAGAAGCGCTGCCCCGCATCCAGGCGTTCCTGGAGAACTGGCGCCGCCGTGTGTGCTGGCTGGACGGCATTTTCTTCGGGTTTTCGCTGGCTTGTTTCTTAGGTATTACCCTTTGGGCGGGGTATTGGAAGGGGTTTTCCCTGCAACTGCCCTACATGAGCACGGTAATGGCCAACCCCTGGGGAAAATGGACTCTGGCGGCGCTTTTGGCGGCGTTGGTTGTTTATATCCATTTGCGGTTTCGAAGGTTTGCCGGGAAGCAGGCCATGCGAAAGATACTGGGGGGAATGGATGAAAAGGAGGGTCACGAAAACTATATCCGTGCCTTTACAAAGAATACCTGCTGGTGGCGTAGTATTTTCAGGCGGAAGCCTGCCGGCTGGGGTCGCCGAAATATGGCCCGTTTGGCGAAAGTGATTTCTGATGCCAACGGTTACGTGCAGAAGCTCAATGATGTCTATGCAAACCCTGCCGGAAAAACACCCGAAGAAGCCGGGCCTATGCCAGTAGAATCTGGTCCTATGGAGGATTCCTATTCAATCAGGCAAGACAGGGATACGGATTTGCCATTGGATGAGGGCGTGTAGATTTCACAGTCGAGAGGGCCGGGGCAGGATGATTAACGGTAGATGGCTTTTCTTCTTTCCTTAAATCAGCGATCAGCTTTTCCAATTGTTGATCATCTTCCCGTATACTGACCAAAATCTCTTGTACATCCAATATCTTTTCCATTACACCCGCCTCATTTTACACAACGTTACCATTGCTCAATGCAAAAATTGTGCGAGAAACATGATGGTGCCCAATGTTTTTGAAATATGCAACGATATCAATTGTTTATATGATATCCAAAAGCAGCGGATGTTTCTATGGCAAAAATAATAGGTTTTTCATGTAGGTAAATTTTGACACATGTGTCGTTTTAGTGCATCATCTTCCAATCATTAGCCCTTTACGGCTTAAAATCTAATTGAATATATATAACAATGAAAAATGATAGAAAAACAATCTACCTGCTGGATGGGAGCTCATATATTCACCGGGCTTATCACGCCATCAGGAACCTGCAAAACGCGAAGGGGTTTCCCACCAATGCGATTTTCGGGTTCACAAAGATGATCCTCAAGCTTCTTTCGGATAAAAAGCCCGAACGTCTGGCCATTGTTTTTGATATGAAAGGTCCCACCTTCAGGCATGAAATCTACGAGGATTATAAAGCCAACCGTCCTCCCATGCCCCAGGACATGGTGGTTCAGTTGCCCTTCATCAGAAACGTGGTGAAAAACCTCGGAATCGCCATGTTGGAAGAATCGGGTTTTGAGGCGGATGACATTATCGGAACCCTGGCGCGAGCGGGCGAGTCAGAAGGTTTTGATGTGGTGGTGATATCGGGTGACAAGGATTTCAGGCAGTTGATCGGACCACGCGTTTCCATGTGGGACACCATGAAGGACAAAATTACCGACTACGATTCCCTGAAAGCGGCTTACGGGTTTGAGCCGGAGAAATTTATTGATGTCATGGGCCTTTCGGGCGACAGTTCGGACAATATCCCCGGTGTTCGCGGTGTGGGCGAGAAGACAGCGGTATCGCTGGTGCAGGAATTCGGATCCTTCGAAGGGGTTTTTGAAAACCTGGGTGACATAAAGAAAAAGAAGTTGAAAGAAACCTTGAGTTTTTCTCGCGATGTGGCGCTCTTGAGCCGGAAACTGGTGACCATTGATCGTTTCGTTCCCATCTCTACGGATCTGGATGAACTCAGGGTGGGGGAATCGTCCCGGGAGGCACTGGCCGATATTTTCAGGGACCTTGAATTCAGGGATTTGTGGGACCGGTTTGCATCACGGGAGGAAGCGGTCCCGACGGAATATGAACTGTGCCTGAACATGAGGGATGTGAAAACCCTTGCGGACAGGATCAGGTCAGCGGGGCTGCTCGCCATTGATACGGAAACCACCGGCACGGATCCCATGCAGGCTCATCTGGTGGGTGTCTCTTTTTGTTTGAAAGAAGGCAAAGCGTTTTACCTTCCTCTGATTCACCATTATCTGGGGGTTCCGGAGCAGGTCCCCTGGGTTGATGCGCGGGATGTTTTAAAAGAAGTTCTGGAAGATGATGCCATTTTGAAGGTGGGACAGAACATCAAATATGATGCCTGCGTGTTGAAGCGGCACGGGATAACGCTGGGCGGTATTTCATTTGATACCATGATTGCCTCCTATGTGATTAACCCCGGTCTGAGGCAACACAACCTGGATGCCCTCTCGCAGCGCTATTTGAACCATAAAATGATCGCTTTCAAGGATGTGGTGGGAAAGGGAAAGAATGCGCGCGGTTTTGCGGAGGTTTCGGTTGAGAAAGCCTGCGAGTATTCCTGTGAAGACGCGGACATGACCCTTCGATTGAAAAAGGTTCTGGCGGAAAAAATCAGGGGAGAGAAAAACGAGGCGCTTTTTAATGATCTGGAAATGAAGCTTCTGCCCGTTCTCCTGGACATGGAGATGACGGGCATCAAAATTGATACGGCGCTTTTTGAGGCCATGTCCGCCGACTTTGCTGTGGAGATGAAAGCGGTGGAACAAGCGATCCTGGCCGAGGCCGGTATGGAATTCAACCTTAACTCTCCGCAACAGCTGGGAAAGGTGTTGTTTGAAGTCCTGAAACTTCCCGGAGGAAAAAAGACCGCCAAAACCAAACGGTATTCCACGGATGTGAAGGTCCTTCAAAAACTCTCCGAATCCCACGGGATAGCCGTGGACCTGCTCCGTTTCAGGTCCCTGGCCAAACTGAAATCCACCTACCTGGATGCCCTGGTCAAAATGGTGAATCCTGAAACCGGAAGGGTGCACACATCCTTTAACCAGACCGTTGCCGCCACGGGCCGGTTGAGCAGCAGCAATCCCAACTTGCAGAATATTCCCATCCGGGGTGAATCGGGAAGAAAGATTCGAAAGGGGTTTGTGGCCGATGTGGGGAAGATTCTGGTGGCGGCGGACTACAGTCAGATTGAATTGCGTGTATTTGCCCATTATTCAGAGGATCCCGCATTCATGGCGGCATTTGAAGAGGGCCAGGATATCCACGCCCGAACCGCCCTTGAGGTATTGGGGAATGAAACGGGTGAGGTTTCACCGGAAATGCGGCGCATTGCCAAGGCCATCAATTTCGGTATCATCTATGGCATGGGTCCTCAAAAACTGAGTGAAGCGTTGGGCATATCCAAACAGGTGGCCAGAGATTACATCGATGCCTACTATGATCGATACAAGGGCGTGAAACGATTTAAGGAAAAGGCCATTGAAACTGCCGAGAAAAATGGTTATGTCACCACCCTTTTTAATCGCAGACGCTATCTGCCGGATATTTCTCACAACAACAACAGGATCCGATCGGAAGCGGAGCGGATGGCGGTCAACACCCCCATTCAGGGGACGGCGGCGGATTTGATCAAAAAGGCCATGATACAGATCCGCAGCCGCCTGGCAGACGAGCGTTTCCAGTCCAAGATGCTTTTGCAGGTACATGATGAACTGGTCCTGGAGGCGCCGGCAGAAGAGGTGGACCGTCTTATTCCCATGATCAGGGAGGAGATGGAAGGGGTCTACCCGTTGCGAGTGCCCTTGAAGGTGGACATCAACCAGGGCCTCAATTGGGATGAGGCGCATTAACCACAAATGGCCAATTTGCCCGATTTCTGCGTCAGGCTCAAATTGTAATCCTCGAAATACCTTCAATGTATTCCTGCGGTTACAATTATCGCCTTCCTTGAACTCGAACAAGTTTTCTCATTTGTGGACGGAGACTAACACAGGGGTAATTATGTCGTATATTTTCGGCCCGGTTCCTTCCAGGCGACTGGGTTTGTCACTGGGGGTGGATTTGATCCCTCACAAGACCTGTACCTTTGACTGCCTCTACTGTGAGGTGGGCAGAACAACAAACAGGACCATCACTTGCAGACCGTTCGCCCCTGTGGATGAGATACTGCGTCAGCTTGCCGGCAGGCTTGCGGAATGTTCCCCTGACGTGATCACCCTGGCGGGCTCAGGTGAACCGACACTTCATTCTGAAATCCACCATATCATTTCAGGCATCAGGGAATTGACCGATACCCGTATCGCAATTCTCACCAACGGATCCCTTTTCTGGGACGGTGCTGTGCGGAAACGTGTTCTGGGGGCGGACCTGATCATGCCCACCCTGTCCAGTGCCGTTTCAAGCACATTTCAAACGATCCATCGTCCCCATGCTGACCTGACACTGGATCGCATTGTGGGCGGTTTGAAACAGTTGAGAGCGGAATTTGATGGCCTTATCTACCTGGAAGTCATTCTCCTGGCAGGGATTAATGATACCGAAGAAGAGATGAGGCCCTTGAAGCCGTTGATACGGCAGGTTGAACCGGAAAAGATTCAGTTGAACACCGTGGTACGTCCCCCGGCGGATGTTTGCGCCAAAGCCCTTGACGGTAAGAGACTGGAAGAGATAACGCTTTTTCTGGGGGAGGGCGCGGAAATTGTGGTGGATATCGGCGCTGCACAAGGCGCCATGGCGCGCGATACGAAAGCAAAGGGACTGCTGGAGATGGTCCGAAGAAGGCCCCTTAGGCTAAAGGATATCGCCAATTCCATGGGGTTATCCATTGATGAAGTGGAGAGCATGGTTAAAGGGCTGCTCATCAAGGGTTATCTTCGCCGTCAGGACCACTCGGGGGAGATTTTTTATATGGGCAATGAAGTGGATCGAAGCTGAAAGTCAGTGAAACCCTTCTTGCCGAAGCAAAGGTAGTGGAGAGCAAAGGGAGGAAAAAGCGGGTATCCGTATCAGCCAGTGTGGAAGACAAAGAAATTTTCAAAGGCACATTCACCTGTTTTGTGTTGGACAGGCACGTATTGGATACACCCTAGAAAAAATAGGGCGTTCTTGCCATTGTATAGAGGAAGAAAATGACTTCTGAATTGGCTTTTCAAATGCTTTCAAAAGGTTTGGGTGGGTTGGCAATTTTTCTCTTTGGAATGAAGAGCATGTCCGAAGGGATGAAGGCTGTGGCCGGTCGGCGTATGCGGAGCATAATCGCTTCCGTTACCGATAATCCCTTCATGGCCCTTGCCGCCGGGATTGGCGTTACATTCCTGCTTCAATCCAGTTCCATCACCACCGTACTCGTTGTGGGATTTGTGAACAGCGGCCTTATGATGTTGACCCAGGCCATTGGCGTTATCCTGGGGGCCAATATCGGAACGACCATAACGGGGTGGATACTGGCACTCGAAGTGGGAAAGTACGGCCTTTTCATCATAGCGGCCGGTGTATTCCTCCTGTTTGTTGCCAAGGCCGAACGCATGAAATTCATCGCCGGGGTGATCATGGGCCTGGGGATGATCTTTTACGGTCTTGAGTTGATGAAAAACGGGTTTAAGCCCATGAGGCAGATGCCCCAATTCGTCGAGTGGTTCAGCTATTTCACTGCAAACGACTATGTGGGAGTTCTGAAGTGTGCCCTTGTGGGCTGTGTTCTGACACTCATCGTTCAATCTTCATCGGCCACCCTGGGGATCACCATGGGGCTTGCCGCCACCCAGGTGATCCCTTTTCAAACCGCTGCGGCACTGGTATTGGGTGAAAACCTCGGCACCACCATCACGGCTCTCCTGGCCTCTATCGGGGCCAAGCCGAACGCCAAGCGGGCCGCCTACAGCCATGTCCTCTTGAATTTTCTGGGTGTGGCATGGGTCACGGCGATCTTTCCTTTTTATATGGATGTCCTCAACCGTGTTGTCATTTTGGGCGATGGTCTTTTGGGGATGCACTTAAACGTAATGGCGAAAATCGCACTGGTGCACACCGGGTTCAATCTCATAAATACCTTTCTTTTTCTGCCGCTCATTCCCCTTCTCGCCTGGGTGGTCACAAGAATTGTACCGGATAAAGCTGATACGGCCGACCTCTCTAAACCAAAATTCATAAACGATCAAGTTCTAAACAGCCCCGACATGGCCCTCGAACTTCTGGAAAAGGAACAAAACCATCTGATCAAAACCCTTCAGACCTATGTTGATGTTATTCGGAAGGAAGGTTCGGCACCACAACTGTCAAAATTGCACCAGGCCCTTTTGGAGGTTTTCAAAGAGGTCGAAGACTTTTCCACAGCCCTGGTGGATAAGAGATTGTCTCTGGATCTCTCTGAGCGTGTCCTGAAAGCCGCCAATCGTCAAAGCCTTATTGTATCCATCGAAAACAGCCTGTTCAAGTTGGGAGATTACCTGGCCCGGTTGCCATCTCCGGATGCCCTGAACCAGCCGGCGAACAATTTCATTGAAGGCCTGGATGCCATTCTCCAAACGGCAACGGACACCATTGAATCTTCCGATCCCAACGATGTCGATATCCTGTTGGCCATTACCGGGGACAAAGGTGCTGTGATTAAAAAAATTCATGGGACCTATCTCTGTACCCAAAGCGACCTGGAGCTTCAGGACAAATCCATTCTTCTCAACATTTCCAATCTCTTTGAACGAATCGTCTGGACATTACACAAATTGGGATTGCTCATGTATCCGGCTGGTGATAGAAGGTGAGATAATAATTAAGTCTTACGCCATCGCTTTTCCAATAAGGTCAACAAAAGAAACCATAGTTTCATTCTTAAGCGTATTCCCCTTCACCCAAAAAAAATATTTGGTTTATGCCGGCTGGGGAATGATAAGTGGTGCAATGGAGTTGATGATGGACAAGCGTTTCAATCGTAAATTGCTGGATGAAGAATCATATTTTAAAGCCGTTGAACAAATATTCTTAAGTGGAATTCCGACTGTTTCATCATGAAGGAGTAAATACATATGAATAAAGATAAAAGTTCATTTATTCCGGATTGGATCGAGACAGCGCCAAAAGAAGAAAGCTACCGATCTATTTTTAAGTGGGGAGATCCAGAAGGGTTCAAACATCCCAATAAAGCACTTTACGATTTCATGAAAGAAACGTTGGGATTAACCGACGATGATTTCAAAAAAAGAGAGAATGAAGGACATGAAAAAGTAGTGTGTCATGATCCTGTAAAGCTTGACATTAAGCATATTGAAGCCATCAAAGGGATCGTTGGCTCCAACAATGTGACAGATGATGATTATTCAAGAGTGAAGTATTCCAGCGGTATGACAATGATTGAAGTGGATATGCTCAGAAGGAAGGGCAACAAGCCTGTCGCTGACGTAGTCGTTCACCCCCGTCACAAAGAAGATGTTCAAGAAATTGTTACATATTGTCATGGTGAATTAATCCCGATCTATGCTTATGGAGGCGGTTCTTCCGTCAATTTCGGACATATGCCGGTCAAAGGCGGCATTTCTCTTGTGATGAAAACACACATGAACAAGATTGTAGCGTTTAATGAAACGGATCATACGGTTCGGGTTCAGGCAGGCATGATGGGACCGGCGTTTGAGGAGGCCCTGAACAAAGCGCCGGAAAATTTTTCAGCTCAAAAAAGGTATACATGCGGCCATTTCCCTCAGTCTTTTGAATATTCATCCGTTGGGGGTTGGGTATTGACATTGGGCTCAGGCCAACAGTCTTCCTATTACGGTGATGCTTACGATCTTGTATTCAGCCAGGAATTTGTAACACCAGCAGGCCAAATCAGAACCCTTGATTATGCTGCAACAGCAACCGGCCCCAAACTCAACGACATCATGAAAGGGAGTGAAGGAAGTTACGGTATCTTGACGGAATTAACCATGAAAGTGTTCCATTATATGCCAGAAAACCAGAACGATTTTGCATTTATCTTTTCAAGCTGGGAAGATGCTGTGAACGCAGCCCGTGAGATCAGTCAGGGAGAGTTTGGCATGCCGTCGGTTTTTCGAATCTCCGATCCGGAAGAGACCGCAATGGGTCTTAAACTGTATGGCGTGGAAGGGACAATCTTAGATAAACTGATTCAGATGAGAGGTTATAAATCCGGAAAACGTTGTTTATTGATCGGTCATACGGAAGGGGAAAAAGGTTTCTCCAACCATGTGAAGAAAATGGTTAAAAAGATTTGCAAAAAAAATGGCGCCATGTATCTCACCGGTTATCCCTTTAAAAAACTGGCGGAAAGGACGTTATGCCGATCCGTATATGAGAGAGGATTTACAGGATTATGGGATTATTTCCGACACAGTGGAATCAGGTGTAACCTGGTCAAATCTTCACAATCTTCATAAGGGTGTGAGAGAATTTATTAAAAATCGCCCGGATACCATATGTTTAACGCATGCGTCTCATTTCTATTCTCAGGGTACCAATTTGTATTTTATTTTTATTTCAAAATACAAAGATATTGACGAGTACAAAGGGTTTTTGGATGGAATTATGGAAGTCATACAGAAACATGGAGGTTCAATCAGTCATCATCACGGAATCGGCAAGATGTTTGGCCCGTTTATGGAAAAGCATCTCGGTAAGGAGCAGATGGATGTTTTACGGGCATTAAAGCAACATTTTGACCCTAACAATATTATGAATCCGGGCGGGCAACTTGGGCTTGATTAAACCATTTTGTAGAATATACGTGAAAATAAACAATATAAAGCTGATAAGTCGGTGTAGAGATGAAAGACATTTATGATGTTGTTGTGTTTGGCGGCGGTATAACAGGCGCCGGAGTATTCAGGGAAGCCGTGAGGTTTGGATTGAACGTTTTGCTGCTTGAAAAGAGAGATTTTGCCTGGGGCGCCTCATCAAAATCATCAAAACTGGTCCATGGCGGCCTTCGTTATTTAAAGGGCGGTCACATATTTTTGACAAGAGATTCAGTGAAAGAAAGGGAACGTTTGATCAATGAAATTCCGGGATTGGTATCACGGTTGGAATTTTTGTTTCCGATTTTCAAAAATCAAAGTCCCGGAAAACTCGGTATGAAAATAGCGCTTACCCTTTACGATTTGCTGGCAGGTAAACGGTTTCATCAATATCATTCTACCCATCATGTGAAAGAAATATTTCCGCACATTGATAGCAATAGACTTACAGGTGGTTTTACTTTTTCAGATGCTCAGGTGGATGACGCCCGCTTGGTACAACGATTGATCAACGAAGGAAAAGAAGCCGGTGGAGATGCCTTAAACTATTCTTATGCCTCAAAAATCATTAGAAATAAAGATGGGCTTGTTGAATCAATCATCATAAAAGATAGTGAATCCCAAAAAGAGATGGGGGAAATTCAAACCCAAGCCATTATAAATGCCACAGGTTCATGGGCTGAAGAAATACAGTCATCTCCAAAAAAAAATCTTCATCTCCGCCCTTTAAGAGGCAGTCATCTGGTTTTTCCACAATCGAGAATCCCCATATTACAGGCAATATCATTTGGGCATCCAAAAGATAACCGCCCATTATCCTTTACGCCGTGGGAAGGGGCCGTTTTATTTGGAACCACTGATTTAGACCATCGTCATTCATTAGAAAAAGAACCGAATATCACCGCAGAAGAAATCACATATTTGTTTGAAGCGCTTGATCTATTCTTTCCTGATCTCAAATTGAGCAAAAAAGATTGCATTTCGAGTTTCGCAGGGATTCGCCCTGTCTTAAGTGACGGGAAAAAAGATCCTTCAAAAGAATCCAGAGAACACGTTGTATGGAAAAATAAAGGTCTCGTTACCGTTACCGGTGGGAAACTCACAACATTCAGATTGTTGGCCATTGATGCATTGAAAGCCGCTTTACCTTCCATGGGAAAACCAGTTTCATTTAATAAAAATGCGCGGATTTTTAATGCCATGGAAACATCAGTTGAAGAATGGAAACTGCCAAAGGATATGGGTAAAAGATTGACCGGACGATATGGAAATCGAACGCCTGACTTGCTGAAAGATGCCACTGAAGAAACTTTAAAAGTTATTCCGAACACACAAACCGTTTGGGCGGAGATTCCATTTGTGGCAAAGACAGAAACCGTTCGCCATCTGACAGATCTATTATTAAGAAGGGTTCGTATCGGTTTGATTCTACCTGAAGGCGGAGCCGAACATTTGGACCGTATACAGGAATTATGCTCTGATGGTTTAAAATGGGATGAATCCAAATGGGAACAAGAAAAGCGGGACTATGTAAAAAATTGGAACGCCTGCTATTCATTAGAAAATAGATAGTGCCCATCCACAAATGGCCAATTTGCCCGATTTCGGCGTCAGGCTCAAATTGTAATCCTCGAAATACTGAAATGTATTCCTGCGGTTACAATTATCGCCTTCCTTGAACTCGAACAAATTTTCTCATTTGTGGACGGACACTAGATAACCAATCCGGGGGTCAATCTCCCCGGATAAACCTGTTGACCCCGTCTTTGAATACTTTCAGCGTTCTAGCTTCCGGATTCAGGTGATTTGGATTGCAGTCCCACCCTCTCAGCAACCTTCTCTGAAGAACCCCAAAACCCTTTTCTGATTAGAAATAAAAAAATCGCTTGACAGGAGCGCGAATATTTTTATATATAAAAAATTATATATAAATCTTCATCATCTCCAATTTTTAATGAGGGGTTTCGAAATGCTTAAATACGCTATTCTTGGTTTTCTTAAATATAGGCCGCACACAGGATATGAAATCAAACAGACAATGGATAAATCAACAGGGCATTTCTGGCATGCGAAACAGAGTCAGATTTATACCACTCTCAAGAAGTTGGAAGAAGGCGGCCTGGTCGCCTCCCATCCGGAACCGCAAGAAAGCCGGCCCGACCGCCGGGTTTATATCATTACGGAATCCGGGGGCAAAGAATTGCAGGTATGGCTTTCTCAACCCGTAACCAAGATCGAAAAATCCAAGGTCATATTGCTCCTGAAGCTATTTTTCTCAGGAAAGGAGGACAAAGAGACAATCCTGACGCAGTTACGGCTGCAGCGCACCCTTCACGAAAGGCAGTTCGAACTCTACAAAATTGAGCCAACCGTCTTTATTGAAGAGATCGTCGCTCTACAGCCTGGTTTAAAGCGGGATGCGCTTCTCTGGGAGGCTACCCGGCGATTCGGTGAATTACATGAGAAAATTTATATGGAATGGCTGGATGAAACTATTTCTATGGTGGAAAAGGAATTTTAGGAGGTCCAAAATGAAAAGATTCAGGTTGTCGATCATTGCTATCAGTTTCATTTTTTTTGTTTCAATCGCATATGCTCAAACCGGAACGCTCACCGTTGAAATCTCGGAGATTCAGGGTAGGGAAGGGGTAATTTCAGTGGGATTGTACACGAGTGCGGAGAGTTTTCCTGAAACAGAAAAGTCCTTTAACGGCAGAATTATGAAAGTGACGGGTGAAAAAGCGGTTGCCACGTTCGAGGATATTCCTGCTGGAACCTATGCCATAGCGGTTTTCCACGACATCAATTCAAACAGCAAGCTTGATACGAATTTCCTCGGAATCCCTAAGGAGGGCTATGCGTTTTCAAATAATGTATCGGGTACATTTGGTCCGCCCGACTTTGAAGATGCTTCGTTTAAATTAGATGGCGGAAAGACGGTTGAAATCAAAATGGGATATTAGCGATTTATAATTATCGCCAGTACCAAACCCGCAATCCGAAATACTATCGCTGGGGGGAACCATGAAATTCATCATAAAATATTTACCGTTTGCCGGAATAATTGCCATTAACTCCCTTGCGATTGCAGGGAGATTTCGCCTGGAAAGTCTTAAACCCTACGTCTTCATCATAAGCGCTATTGTACTTCTGAATTTGATAATAGCGATTGCAGCAAAAGTAAAAAGCTATTTTAGTTACGGAATATCGGGAATTGTGATACTGGGGGCATTTTCGTTTTTTTTAACTCCCTCATTAGGGCAGATATATCTGGAAAATGTCATAACAGCGCTGTATGTGGGCTTATTTTCCGTGGCACTATTCCCCCCTTTGTTCAAACTGGACCCTTTCACCTATGAATTTTCAAAAAAGAATTATCCTGAAGCCATTACCAAAACAGATCAATTCAGGAAGATAAACATCATCATCAATTATATCTGGGCGGCATTGTTTGGCAGTTGCATTATTTTATCCACCCTAAAATATTCCGATGACGGGGGGATTCAGGTCATTATTTCAAGTGTTGTCCCAATCGTTTTGCTGCTTGCAGTGGGAATACCCATAAGCCGGAAATTGCCCGCGGTTTTAATGGAAACGACTCAAGTAGAACAGCTGCATTTCGAATCCATAAAAGATTTGTTCGAGGCAATGCCGTTTGGAATAAATAAGGAGTTCGCTAAGGGGTTGGATACGGTCATACAATTCCATCTAACCGGCGAGGAACCCACCGATGGATACTTGATCATCAAGAATCTTGAGTGCACCTATACCCAAGGTACGCATCCGGAACCCAAAACAACCATTCTGGCCGATTCGAAACTCTGGCTTGCCATTTCCAACAAGGAGATTTCGGGTGATCAGGCATACCTCAATAAGCAATATGCGGTTGAGGGTGATATGACGATTTTATTAAAACTGGGTGAGTTGTTTGGACCGTCAAGTGAGCCTGAAGAAGACGTAAAACAAAAACCGAAAGAGATCGATTTTGAATACAAAACATTTGAGCCGGAGCGAATCAAAAAAATTGTTGTTTTCGACGGGGGGCCGCGGAATACCAAATTCAGCAAAACCACCTTTATGGTGAACCATTTTTGCAGGGGGGCCAAGTCGGAGGGTGCCGAGATTGAGTATATCAAGCTGAAAGATATGGAAATCAACCCCTGCACTGGGTGCTATACATGTTGGACCAAAACACCCGGAGAATGTATTTTTCAAGATGATATGGCTGACCTGCGGCTGAAATCCAGAAAAGCGGATCTGGTTGTTTTTGCGTCGCCGCTTTATGTTTACAACGTGACCGGCATCATGAAGAACTTCCTGGATCGAAATGTGCCGAATCTGAAGCCCTATATGGCCATTGAGAACGGGGTAACAAGACACCCGTATCGTTATCCTGAAGAACGACAGCAGGGCTTTGTCGTGTTCAGTGCTGCCGGATTCCCGGAAGTGGACCACAATTTCGACGGGTTGAAAGGCATGTTCCGATGTATTCACAGTCACTCTGAACAGACATCTCTTATGGGTGAATTCTATATGCCGGGGGCCGAACTGATTGCTCAACCGGTATTTGGCGAAAGACGCATGAGAGTCGAACAGGCGTGTTATGATGCCGGAGAGCAGGTTGTAAAGGCGGGAAAAATCGATATGGCGTTTATGGCGGCGGTGTCGGAGATGGAAATTTCACAGAAGAAATTTCAAGAGCAGGCGGATTATTTTTGGGAATCATTAGACGGAAAAGGGTCATATCTAAAAAGCTCTCCTAAATTGGAATATGCCAACGATGTCTGAGTTGGGTGAATACTCAAGGTGAAAAAATGTCTCGGAAACACAAGCCACATCCATGCCTTTTCAAAGGACAGGCTTCTGAAGAAAATCGGGGAGTTGACATCTAAAGAAATGGTAGAAATGGACCGCGCACTTCGACAGATGCTTGATCTGTAGCCCAGTTAAAGTTATGAGTTGCAAGGGAGGTTGGGTTATGGGGGGAGAAGAACAATAGAAAAAGGTGGTAATCATTCAAGGCCATCCGGATAAAGAGCTCAAGAAAGAGGAAGAGAACAAACTGGCTCAACAGGGCTCTAAAACTCAGCAAAAACCTGGTGTAAAAAAACGTTCCCGGCCAGAAAACTAGCCAAAGATATTTGAAATTTTAAATCAGAAATGTGCTTTTGGAAGGTGACGTCTTTTTGGTCTTGCGATGGTTTTTGTCCCGTAGGGACATTTGATAGTAGCCCGGCAATTTATTGCCGGGTTTTGATGACCAGGAAATTATTCAGTCCCATCGGGACGACAGAAAAATGGTCGGGAAATTAATCATGAACTCTGCCGTCCCTACGGGACTAATTGGAGAAATGGATTCTCAGAGTGAAACCGTAAGAATCTAAAATCTGCATTCAACTTTCTTAAATGGAATGGTGATTTCGAGGGAGT
>JABGPV010000920.1 GCA_018644785.1 Deltaproteobacteria bacterium
CCGAACATTCGGGCCAGGTGGGGCCCATTCTCATCCAGTCCTTTTCCGTAGTGAGGATGTATTGCGCGTCTGTCCGGGATTTCAACCGGACCAGGCGGTCAAGGTCATCCTTTCCGTAAACATGATGATCCTTGAATCCGCAAAAGGCGACCACCCGGGCGCCCAGTCCCTCCAACGTCTCGCGAAACACCTCGGGGTTCCCGATTCCCGCGAACGCCACCACCCGCTTTTCCTTTAACGCATGGGGGGAATCGACCCGGTCCAGACGGGGAAAGATCACCTTGTCCGGCACGTGATCCGCGCAGAAAGTGGGAATATCCGGATAGTTTTCTTTCAAAAACGCCACCGTGCGGTCTCCCTCATCATGCTTGAACCGTGTCAGGATAAAAGCGTCCGCCCGCGCCAGCTGGTCCAGCGACTCCCGCAACGGCCCCCAGGGAAGAAGATGTCCGTTTCCAAAAGGGTCTGAGCCGTCCATGAGCACCAGATCCAGATCCCGCGCCAGCTGCATATGTTGAAACCCGTCGT
>JABGPV010000921.1 GCA_018644785.1 Deltaproteobacteria bacterium
GCCACCCATTTTATGCTTTTCGATTAAGGCAACTTTTGCCTTCACAGCAGATGCAATATAGGCGGAAACCAATCCGCCAGAGCCACCGCCAATGACCACCATATTATAATCGTAATTTTTTGGCTTTTTGGATTTTATCATATTTTTCCTTCTTTTTAAATGTTCCACAATCTTTTTTGAAATAAGTGGGAATACCCCCAAAAGTGCAAAAGCCAAAATCATATTCAATGATAAAATATCGCCGGCTGATTCTAATTTGCTGATTTGCGTCCCTGCATTCACAAAGACCGCGGTCCCCGGCAGCATCCCGACTTGACTCACGAATGCGTAAGTCACGGCACCGATATAGGTTTTGGCAAATGCGGCATTCACCAGAAAAAATGGGAAAACCGGACTCAATCGAGACATAAATAAAAATACAGCGCCATCCTTTTCCACACCATGATTTACCTTTTTCATGATGGGCTTTAATTTTTCCTGAAATGCGTTACGAAATAAATATCGACAATTCATCATTGCCATCGTTG
>JABGPV010000922.1 GCA_018644785.1 Deltaproteobacteria bacterium
CTGTGTAATGTCACGGGGTGCAACTGGGCGTGCCGTGCGGCTTTTGCCACATTCCCCTCGAATGCTTTTAAAAGATCCATCAAATACATTTTTTCAAAGGCTTCCTGGGCTTCTTTGTAGGTTTGTTTGTGGAGAGATTTACCGTTAAGGGAATCGGCGGAGACCATGCTCTTTTGAATTTTTCCGGAATAACCCAGCACGTCTTCGGAAATGATGATACTTCGGTCCATGGGCAAGGTGGCCGCAAGTCCTTCCACAAGATTTTCCAGTTCCCTGACATTGCCGGGCCAAGGATATTTGACCAGAACGCCTGCGGCCCGGGTTGAAAACCTGAGGTGCCTTAGATTGTTTTTAAAGCAGAATCGCCTCAAAAAGAAATCCGCCAGAGGGACAACATCATCCGGTCTGTGTCTCAGTGCCGGCGCTTTGAAATTGACCACATTCAGCCGATAATAAAGGTCCGTCCTGAATTCATTTCGGTCTATTTCTTCTTCCAGATTTCGATTTGTGGCGACGATAATGCGGAC
>JABGPV010000923.1 GCA_018644785.1 Deltaproteobacteria bacterium
ACCAGGTTCTCCGCCCCCGTTTGCTTTCATGTTATTCCAAAATAACCTGTGATTATCATAACCACCACCGTTGAAATTAACTGCACCTCTTTTGTCTTCAGGTACTGAATTGATGTTAGATAAAATATCAAGAATATCTTTTTCTTGAATTTCAGCTGAACAACCTTCTAGTGCTGCATTTAATTTGTCAGTGTATGCTTGATGATGTTTTGTGTGATGAATCTCCATTGTTTTTGCATCAATGTGAGGTTCTAATGCATCATAAGCATATGGCATTTCAGGAAGTGTGTATTTTCCCATAGAATGTTTTGGGGGTTTAGTCCATTTATTGGTTTAGTAAACAATTCATTTTTACTTGTTGAAAAATTAAAAAATCTATGAAATTATTATTGATTTTTTCAATAATACTAATTGTTACAACTAGCATAATTATATCACAATCAATTCAAACTGAAAATGGAATTAAAACATACATTGAAAATAGTGTACCATATGTTGGATCTGAAATTCCAAGAACAGATGGAAT
>JABGPV010000924.1 GCA_018644785.1 Deltaproteobacteria bacterium
CCGGGGGGACTTTTTTTTTGGCGGGTAAAGTGTATACTGTGAACATTGTCAGGAGTGAGGGACATACAGAGTTACCAGAACGAGAGCTGATTCATGGTTGTGTTTTCAAAAAACTCAGAATTTCTCTTACGATCGGGGAAAAAGCGTGCATGTTCTTTTTACACACGAATCCTCTCTGGTTGTTTGTTCTTGGCGGTATGTTTCTGCTCCCAGCTACTCTATGCCCCATGTGGAAGGGCGATGGAGATTTTCGTGGATGGATCGGTGGGATATGATTCCAATCCCGCCCTCTCGGGCGAGGCCGAAAGTTCGTGGTTTGCGGCTTACAGCGCGGGGCTTGCCAAGCAATTCCTCCTGACGGACGCTCTGATATTGGATACGGTCCTGGATGCCACCTATCAGGATTACTGGCAGGTTAAGGACAACTACAACGGCCAGGGCAAGGTCATCCTATCCTATCCTCTGGCAAACGGGATGATCTTACCCTCTATCCTGGGCGGGGTGGCGGCATATCGTGATCATTTCA
>JABGPV010000925.1 GCA_018644785.1 Deltaproteobacteria bacterium
TGTTTAAGACTTTGAAGAGTTTTAAGACTTTGGTCTTGCATCATGGCTTGGATATCCTACATTTTGACTCATTTAGGTGATAGAAATGAAAATTGGGGGTCAGAGTAAAACTAAATTTTTTCTTTTACTCGTTTGCCGATTAGGTAACTCGCAAGAAATATCCCACCCATAATCAAAATTTAAAATGTCAAATCCTGCTCAGTGATGATTATGGGTTACCCAAACAGAAGGGCGAAAGATTTTTCGCCCCTACAGCCCGCACGAAAATTCAGGAACCTAACCTAAAACAGAGGCCACGCGCCACATCCAAAACGATGGGTTCCATCAAAACTATGTGGTTCCATCGTCCCTTGGTTTAACACCGGGATGTTTAAGGGTGCGCCCGTAGGGGCGAAAAATCTTTCGCCCTTTTCCGCTTTCAAAACCGCGAAAAGTCGTGGCGGAATGTTGTCGACACAGCGTTTTGCGATCAAACAACGTCATAATGAGAATTGCTGGTTAGGTAGGTTATTTGTTGCGAGTTACC
>JABGPV010000926.1 GCA_018644785.1 Deltaproteobacteria bacterium
TGGTGCTAAGTAATTTTGGAGTGGTAGTGGCGTGTTTTGGGTGATTACTAAGATTTATAATGTTATGAGTAGTTGTTGTTTGATGAAAAAGGGGATTGGTTCTGTGGTTGCGACGGTTCTTATTGTTTTGATAATAGTTGCGGGTGCGGCTTTTGTTTGGCTGGGGGTTTTGCCTGTGGTTGATGAGATTGGGGACGTTGGTGTTGTTGTTGGTGATGTTGGGGTTGTTGAGATTGTGACTTCTGGAGGGTATACTCTTTGGGATGAGGAGAAGGGTGTTTTGGAGGTTCAGGTTGAGAGGGGTTCTTCTGGTGATGAACCGATTGCGATTGATTTTATTTTTTCGATTAATGGGAGTTCGGTGACGGAGAGGATTCTTGATGTTCTTGATGCTGGGGCGACGAAAATTTATCCTTTTGATTTGAGTTATTATGGGAAGCCGGAGAAGGTTAGTGTTGCGTTTGTTTATCCTGATGGTGTTGGCGAGGCTGTTACTGTTAGTGAGATTCCTTCGGGGAGTAGTGG
>JABGPV010000927.1 GCA_018644785.1 Deltaproteobacteria bacterium
GCCGGTGAAAGAGGGGGTTCGGATCCAGAAGATCCTCAATTTCCTTCAAATCATGGCCGGGTTTTGTAAGTACCGTTTTAACCACATAACCGGTCACACGACGACGGCCTAGCGGTACCCGGACACGGCTGCCGATTCGAACCAGCGATTTTAGGCTTTCGGGAACAGCGTACAGAAAGGTTTCCTTGACGGGCGCTGCCACGGCCACGTCCAGGCAGGAAAAAGGTTCAGGGGTGGTATTTTTTGTCATCCCGCATCCTTCTGACCTGGTTGATGACGGCCCCTGCCGCCTCTCCACAAGAAATCTAGGCGCATGGGATCCAAGGGTTGTGTGGAGCATCAAATGCGCCGATTGATGACCCTATATAAGCTTTTTAGAATAAATTTTGCCAATTGACAACATATTACACAAATGATAGATATCACTCCAAGGATCGGCATAGCCGACCCTTGGGGGGTATCTCATCAAAACTGCAAAACCCATTGGCATCCGTGTGGAGAAAGAGCAAATATGCAATCCGTAAG
>JABGPV010000928.1 GCA_018644785.1 Deltaproteobacteria bacterium
ATGTTTGACCACCTGGGTTTTGCTGACAGTTTTCAGCTCAGAAGCGCAATGCTCAGGTGTGGGGCAGGTGTTGGTTAAGGCGCCAACCGCGTGAATCGTGGCGGCAGCTGGAACAACAATGCCAGGAACTGCCGTTCAGCGAATCGCAACAGGAACAAGCCAGGGAACCGGAACAACAACCTGGGCTTCCGCCTCGCCAGGGCACAGTAGTTTCTGGTTTTTTACCTTTTATCCTTTTGCCGCGCGTGAGCGCCATGGGGTTTTGGATTTGCGTACGGAGCGGAGGCCGCCAGGCAAAGGGCGGAGCAAGCGTAGCGCGCAGCCCTGCCGGCGAGCCGGAGCGGCGACATTTCCCCCCTCGTTCCCACGCTCCCGCGTGGGAACGCATAAGGAATGAAATAGAACAATGTTCAGAATCATCACCATCCCCTTTGAACGCGGCCAGAACGGATTTGACGACGCCATTCTGAACAAATTCCTGCTCAACAAAAGCCTCACGTCCTACCGTGCCGAATTTTTCGAGGA
>JABGPV010000929.1 GCA_018644785.1 Deltaproteobacteria bacterium
CAGAATGCTTGGCGAGATATTTGCGACTGCTTTGATGCGACAGAAAAACGAGGAAGCATTGCGCCAGGCTTTCAACGAAATAAAGCAGCTAAAGGATCAGCTTGAAGCCGAATGGTCTTACATGCGTGAAGAGATCAAACTGGAGCATGATTTCAGCAATGTTATCGGGCAAAGCGAGGCATTGCAAAATGTGCTTCTTCAAGTTGAGCAGGTGGCCGCCACAGACACAACGGTTCTCATTCTCGGAGAAACCGGGACCGGCAAAGAATTGATTGCCCGTTCACTTCATAATGTTAGTCTGAGAAGAGACCGGCCGTTAATCAAGGTTGACTGTGCCTCTCTGCCGGCAAACCTGATCGAGAACGAGCTTTTCGGGCATGAAAAAGGTGCATTTACCGGGGCAGCGGAGAAAAAGATCGGCCGCCTGGAACTGGCCGACGGGGGTACGGTTTTCCTGGATGAAATGGGGGAGTTACCCCTTGAACTACAGTCCAAGTTGCTGCGGGTTCTTCAGGAAAACGCCT
>JABGPV010000093.1 GCA_018644785.1 Deltaproteobacteria bacterium
GTTAAAATTTTGATCTTCCTTGACCTTGACAAAAAATCCTAGTTTTCGTTCAGACACTATTTACAAAAGATAAGAGAAAAAGCAATTATTTGATGGAGGTCACTTTTGCCGAATTCAGAAAAGATCATTATCGAAGTAATGTACAAGGCGAGCTACTGCCTGCCCTGTCTGTATATGGATGAAACCGTCCTTGAAATACTGCCTGAATACGATCAGTATATCGACTATAGGCGAGTCGATTTCATGCATAGCCCCGGAAAAGAAAGGTTTCTGGAGATTTCCTGCGAACTATATGGTGAAGAGGCAGTCCGGAAACACTGCCGTGTGGCGCCGGTTCCCTCCCTTTTCATTGACGGGGAACTGTTCTTTGACGCGATTCCTCCCATGTTTGAGTTGAAAGAGGCCATTGAAGAGGCTTTGAAACAGAAGGGTTTGAGACAAGCAGGAGAATTATCATGACATCGAGAATCATTCAGATCGAGGTGCTTCACGAAGGCGCCCATTGAATTTCGTGTGAATACATGGCCAGGCTGGTCGAATCGGTGGTTGCGGACTACGGCGAAACGGTGCGGTGGGAAAAGGTCATCACCAAAGATCTTGTGGGGGCCAAACGTTTTTTGACGCTGTCGAAGGAATTGGGACGTATGGCACCGGTTCCTTCCATATATATCGATGGTAAGCTTGCGTTTGATACCACGCCCGGAAGTGACGAACTTAAGGAATGCTTAAACAGACTGATTTCCGCTTGAGCTGTTGTCACTTCTGATAGAGTCAACTCATGAAAAGAGTCTCCATCGCACTGTTTGTTCTCTTCGTATTCGTCTATATCCTTCCCCTGGGTTTCCGACCGCTGACCATTCCGGACGAAACCCGGTACGGGGAGATACCCCGGGAAATGCTGACTTCGGGGGATTGGGTTGTTCCCCGACTGAACGGATTGAAATATTTTGAAAAACCCCCCTTTGGATACTGGGCGAATGCTGTTTCCATGCGCACGTTCGGCGAGAATACCTTTGCCCTGCGGATACCATCGGCGCTATCCGTAATTGTTTCCGCCCTCATGATTTTTCTGCTGGTACGACGGTTTTCACCCGGGGGGCCGGCCTCCGTCCTGGCCCCGGCCATCTTTTTGACCTGTCCTCTCGTCCTGGCTATCGGCCACATCAATCTTCTGGACAGCCTGCTTTCCATGCTACTGACCGGAGCGCTGGTCTGCTTTTTCTTTGCGCACATGGCGGATAAAATGCGGCGGAAGGCGCTTTTTCTCGCCCTCATGGGCATTTTCTGCGGACTGGCTTTTCTCACGAAGGGATTTCTGGCCTTCGCCGTGCCGATGCTGGCGGTGGTGCCGTTCCTGCTCTGGGAGGGCCGCTATAAAGACCTGCTCAGGATACCGTGGATTCCATTGATAACGGCGGTTGGGATCGTTTTGCCCTGGTCCCTGATGATTCATTTTCGTGAAGGGGATTTCTGGAACTATTTTTTCTGGACGGAGCATGTGGCAAGATTTTTGGATCCGGTCCGCGGACAGCATCCGAAGCCTCCCTGGTATTTTCTGCCCATTCTGGTGGGTGGCGCGCTGCCATGGATAGCACAGAGTCCGGCTGTTATACCAACGGTTCTCAAATTCGAAATGAAAAAGCCGCTCATACGGTTTGCCATTTGCTGGTTCCTTTTCCCGTTCCTTTTCTTCTCCGTCTGCAGCGGCAAACTTATCCCGTATATCCTGCCGTGCTTCCCCCCCTTGGCAATTGTTTTTGCCGTCGGTCTCGCCGCATACTTTGAAGCCGGGAAAAAAAAGGCTTTTTCGGCTTCCGCCTGGGTGCTGGGTATTCTGTGCGGTCTTGGGGGTCTGTTTTTACTGCTCTCAGGCCTAGTGCAAATGAACTGGGGCGCTAGTGAGGCGATCAGGATTTATGGCCCTGACGAAGGGGGTAAATGGCTGCTGGGTTCTCTGGGGGCCTTTTTATGGGCTTTTCTGGTGATATGTTCCACCCGGATGAAAGACTACCGGAAAAGAATGGTTTTTTACTGTGTGGCTGTCTTGACGTTTTTTTTCATTTCGAATTTTTCTGTTCCCAACAGCGCCATGGATCGCAGAACGCCGGGAAAGCTTCTCGAGCGAAACCTATCCAGGGTGACCCCCGATGCCATACTGGTGTCCAATGACAATGTGATTCGTGCGGTCTGCTGGTTTTTCAAGCGGGATGACGTGAAAGTGCTTGAAAAACCAGGCGAATTCACCTATGGGTTGAAACATGACCCTAACAAACCGGGAAAATTTCTGAGTGTTCACGCGTTAAAGGAATTGATACGCGAAAACGCGGGAAAACGTCCGGTGATTCTGGTTCTGATCCAGGATCACTACAAGGACTACACAGACCAGTTGCCCGCTCCCATCTTTATGGATAACGATAACCATTTCGTCTTCACGGTGTATTAAAGCGGTATCCCTTAATATGGAAAACATCAGGGATTACCGGCCCGGGCCAAATCGTGGATAGGAAGGTGATGTTTAAACCGGAAGAAGATGCGCCACTCCTGGCCATGTTGCTGGAAACCCATGGCAGTCTGAACAAATCAGAACGGTTCCTTTCACTTCTAATTAGTGTCTGAACGAAAAAGCCGTTCAGTAGTTTCCTATCCATAAATGCCCTTTTTCCGTCCCGCCGGCGGGACTGAATTGGAAACCCGCTGTGCCCAAAATGAAATGAGTGGATGGCCACTAAGTATGTCTGGATATCGCCTGAAGCCAAAGCGATCAAAGATACTCTTCCGGTTGACAAGGCGTACATTTTCATGTACATTAAAACAGCCATTTTTGCAGAGTCGTAATGCGGTTTTGACCAAGGAGAATATTGGGATGCAAAAAATACCCATAACTGAAGCAAGGAACGAATTCATGAAACTCCCTTACCAGGCCGCCAAACATCAGATCCTTGCTGTTACCAGAAGAAACAAGGAAGTCATGGCGGTCATGAGCTGGGAATTATACGAGGGGCTACTTGAGACGTTAGAAGTCCTGTCTGATCCAACGCTGATGAATCATCTTAAAAAGGGCATAGATGACGTCAAAGCCGGCAGAACCCATTCCCTCTCCGAAGCATATGAAAGGCTTGGGGTTTGAAATACCGGATTCGCATTACCGATACCTGTCTTGCTCTGATAGAAAAAATCCTGACAAGAAAATTCAGCGGACGATTTTAGATCGAATTAAGAATTTATCGGATGTACCCGACAAACAGGGTAAAAGATTGGTCAAAGACCTATCCGGATTCCGCTCGATACATGTGGCAGGAAGATACAGGGCCATCTACAAAATCGATAAACAGACCGTGATTGTTCATGTTCTTGCTGTAGGAATCAGAAAAGAAGGTGACAAAAAAGATATCTATAAGATTGCAAAAAAACTGTTAAATGCAGGCCTACTGGATTTAGATCCGGATAAGACCTGATGCCTGCACCCTACTCTAAGGACCCTCTCCGCCTTTACCCTCAGTTCATTCTTTGCCTCCGCCTTCTGATCTCTGGTTTTTCCCCTTCCGCGCCATGCGGCAGGCTGAAATGTCGTACGTAGACCAAGCTCGTTCCAAGTCTTCAGCACTGGGGACAGATCACTAATTTTAGACAGGCCTATGGGGGATTAAAAAAACCCAAAATTTATTCAATCACTGCTGAAATATTGTAGCAGAACTTTTTAGGCAACCCGCCTGCTGGTGTTGCGGGTGTAACCGTCCACCGGGCCAACCACAAACTTATGTCTCCCCCCCGCCCTGTAAGTGTTTACCAGTGCCCCATACTTTCTTGGGATTCTGCTGGGATTTGGGTATAAATAATGCTTGACTTGTCGGCAGATTGACGGCGATAATGCCCGGCATGTTTACACGTGAACTAAAGATAATAGGCACTTCAGCTTTTTTGCTTGGGCCGAGAGGAACGGGAAAATCCACCTGGATTCAGAAAAACTATAAGGATAATACCGTTGTTTACGATCTTCTAAATACCACGGAATTGATCCGTCTCAGCCGGGATCCGTCCCTGCTTTACCGGGAAACCGCTCATTTGCCTTCGGGCTCATGGGTTATCGTAGATGAAATTCAAAAAGTACCTGCTTTGCTTAACGAGGTACACAGAATAATTGAAGAGAAAAGAATCAGATTTATTTTATCTGGATCAAGCGCACGAAAACTGAGAGAATCCGGAGTTAATCTGCTGGCCGGCAGGGCCCTTACTTACAACCTTTTCCCTTTGGTGACCCAAGAGGTCGGCTTCGAACTCGATTTGGACAGGCAGATCGCTTTCGGTATGCTTCCAAGTTCATTTTCAGCGGCAAATCCTAAGAGATACCTGCGAGCATACACAGAAACCTATTTGAAAGAAGAGATCAGGGAAGAGGCACTAACAAGAAATTTTGGTAATTTTGCCCGCTTCCTGGAAATAGCCGCCCGTCAAAACGGACAGCTCACCAACACAGCAGCCATCGCGAGAGATGCAGGGGTGGCACGACAAACAGTTCAGGGCTATTTTGATATATTAATCGATACGCTGATCGGTTATTGGCTCGCCCCATGGAAACTCAAAAGGACGACCAAGCAGGTGAGCCATTCGAAGTTCTACTTTTTCGATTCCGGTGTGGTCAGGGCATTGTCCGGTCGACTGCCTTATCCCGCAACACCTGAAGAATCCGGGCCGTTATTCGAATGTTTTATAATTAACGAAATGAGAGCATACCTGCACTACACCGAGCTGGATTACCCGCTTTATTTCTGGAGAAGTCAGAACGGAGTAGAAGTGGATATCCTTCTCGAAACTTCAAAAGGTTATGTGGCCATCGAGCTGAAAAACGGCGTCGGATGGGTGAATAAATTCAACCGGGGGATGCACAGATTAGCAGAGGAGTTCGGCAGAAACAAAGTTAAATGTATTGGCGTCTTCAGGGGTGAAAGGCAACTCATGATGGATAGTGTCATGGTCTATCCTGCGCTTGATTTCTTAAGACGTTTATGGGATGGTGAAATTATTCAAGACTAAACCACCTGTCTGATCCTGTTTCTCGTCCGGAATCTCCCTCAATTTCTGTAATAGTCCTTTTGTCTTCGTGGTGTATTAAGAATGAGAAGGGCAGAATGTAATATTGCCCCGTGAAATTATGAATATCGAGTCTCAACGAAAAATTGACCGGATTGCGGGCAAAGCCATTTGCCGCCTGCTTTCCCTGTTTCCCCGAAAGAAGGTTAAAGCGGGGAGTGTGCCGTCATCGCCAAAAATTCTGGTCATACTCCTCTCTGAAATGGGGAGTCTTGTGCTGGCCCATCCCATGTTTACATATTTAAAAAAAAATCACCCCGGTGCGGATATCTTTGTGCTGGTATTTAAAAAGAACAGGGAATGCCTGGAAACCCTGAAGCTGGTTCCTGAAAGAAATATCCTGACAGTCCATGGAGATTCGCTGACGGCAATGTTGAAGGACAGCATCCGGTTTATATTCCGGATGCGGAGAGAGAAAATAGATGCAGTGATTGACTGTGAACTCTTTTCAAGGATCAGCAGTATTTACGCTTTTCTAAGCGGTGCCGGGTTGCGGGTGGGGTTTCATCCCCACACCCAGGAGGGCCTTTACAGGGGTGATTTTATTAACCGGCCCGTTCTCTACAATCCCTACCGCCACATATCCAGGCAGTTTGTGGCTTTGGCGCAGTCAATGGAAAACGGGAATGGTTTCCCTTTGGTGAAACGAAACGTGGGTGATGACGTTTTTTGTATCCCAACGCTGAATCCCAATGCGGATCAGCAGGAAGACTTGAAGAACAGACTGAAAAGCGATTTTCCGGAAACCATTGGAAAAGATCTGGTCTTGCTTTATCCGGGAGGCGGCCTGCTCCCCATACGGGCATGGCCTTTGGACAATTATTGCGGAATTGCCACGAACCTGCTTGCAAAAGGTTACGTTGTGGGCATTATCGGGATGAAAGAAGATGCACCCCTGGCTGAAGTCATTTCCTCACGGTGTCAAAGCCCATATTGTATTGATCTCACCGGTTATACCCGAACCATCATGGAGCTGATCACCCTTCTTCATTTCGGGTCCCTTCTCATCACCAACGACGGGGGTCCCGGGCATTTCGCTTCGTTGACGTCGATCCCGACCATTATTTTCTTTGGCCCGGAGACCCCGACCCTGTATGCCCCGCTCAGTGAAAATGCGGTAAGTCTCCATGTGCCACTGCCCTGTTCTCCATGTCTCACCGCCTACAACCACAGGAATTCTCCCTGCGACGGGAACAATGCCTGCCTTAAAGCCATCAGTCCGGAGGAAGTGTTTGATAAGGCCTGCGAACTGCTGAAAATAGACACCATTACCCCTATCATCTTATGAACAGACCCTTGCACTCCATTCTTTCGGTAATTTCGTGGGGTTGGCACCAGCGCCACCGCTTCTTGAAGTTCGGCATGGTGGGTCTCGGCGGCGTGGTCATCAATCAGGTGGCTGTCTGGTTGTGTCACGCCCATGTGTTCGCGACCGTCGAGAACCCCTCGCTTCGTCTCAACCTGTCCCTGGCGGTTGGAATCCTGCTGAGCATGACCAACAACTTTCACTGGAACCGCCGGTGGACCTGGAAGGATCGCGCGCGCGCCCGTGAGGTGCCGATTGTACGTCAGTACCTGCAATACGCCGCCGCCAACTGGGCGGGCATTGTGGCACAGGTGACCATCACCAATCTGTTCATACGGTGGATGCCCTATTTGCTGGCCAATATGATCGGCATCGGTGTGGGATGCGTGGCCAACTTTATTTTGAATGACCTGTGGACCTATCGCCAGGAAAGGAAGACGCGCCAGGAAAGGGGGCTGTCCCCCCTTCTTTTGACCATCAGCGGGCTCATTTTTGCTTTGTGCACCTATCTGTACGGTCTTGCCTCCCTGCACATTCTTCGGAACGGCGACGAACTGGTGTACATGCAAATCACGCGCGTGACCAGCATGGCCAAAGAGTGGCTGCCCCTGCAGGCCATTCCGGGCATGGGAAACACAAAGCCGCCACTGCTGTTCTGGCAGGGACTGGTGAGTACGGATTGGGGGAATCACTGGTCGGTGGTGGCGCTGCGCTGGCCCAGCGTGGCGTGGACTTTCGGTACGGCGCTGCTCTGCGGTCTGTTGGGATGGCGGTTGTCCGGGCGGGATGTATTCAAGGGGGCCCTGGCGGCGCTTTTCTATCTGGCCTTTTTCAGCACCTACCGCTACGGACGGCCTTATTTGACCAATCCACCTGAAACATTCTGGGTGTTCGCATGCTTTTTCACCATGCTGTGGTGGAAGCCGCGATCCTTTGAGTCGCGCTTCGTTTTCCCGACCATCCTGGGTGTGCTGGCAGGCATGGCGCTGCTGACCAAAAGTTTCGCCCAACTGTTGCCCATCGGCGTGGGGCTATCGTGGTGGCATCTGCATGTGCGTGGGTGGCGTGTGACCTCATTTGCGCGCGACTCACTCCCGGGCCTCGTCTGGACAGCGCTGGTTTCGCTGGGCATGTTCTCGTTGTGGTTTTTGTTCGATCCTGACCCCGCGGCGGTATGGCAGGAGTTCGTGCTGGGGGAAAATGTGGGCAAAATGGCGGGCAGCGTGGGTTCCTGGTTGAAAGGGTTTTTGTGGAACGGCGACACTGTCTGGTCCCTTGCCGGGAGCTGGTTCTTCAACGCGGGTCTCCTGGCCTTTCCCTTGTTCGGTTTGATGGTGGTATGCTGGAAGCACCGCCGCACTTTGCTTGAAGAGGAGAAACTACTGTGGATCTGGGTCTTCGCCATCTTTATCGTGTTCTGCATTCCCAGTCAGCGGAGCGGGCGTTATCTGCTGGAGGGCATGCCGGCGCTGGCGGTGCTGCTGGCGACACGCTGCCGGCAGGTGGGTCGATATGCCTTCGTGTTGACGCTGGCAGGCGCCATTGCGGTGCTGTTGTCCCTGGGGTGGATATCGTTGCTGCTGGCGCGTGAGGTGGGTATAGAGGCCTTCAGCTGGTGGCACTTCCCGCTGGTGGTTGCTGCTGTGGCGTTTTCAGCGACGGCCATGGCACGGCCGCGGTGGACCGCCATGTGCACCCCCATCGCAGCGCTGTCGGTGTTCCTGGTGCTGACCAGTTTTCTTTCCGTGTTTGACGCGCCGCTGGGAACTTACGACACTGCCGTTATCAAGGCCACCGCTGATCGCGTGGTGTGGGCGCCGGAGAAGTTTCGCTCCAAGGCGGAAACCCATCGCTTCCTGCTGCCTCACGCGGTGGTGCGCGGCTATCCGGCCGGGGGGAAGGTGCCCGACGTACCCATTCGTGGGCCCCATGACTTAATGGTGATTCAACAGCCGCTGGATGCGCCGGCGCCTGAGGGCGCCATCGGCAGTCGCATCGATATTACCAGTCGGCACAAAGCCTGGCAGATCCGGGAAATGGCTACCGGCAACGTGAAGAAGCACTTGTTTGCCCGGGAGTGGGTCGTTCCCGCGGGTTCGCTGCCGGTTCGGTGACAGCTTGCCTGCCGTCACTTTGCCCCGTTGTCGGTCCAAAAACCGCTAGATCTTCTGCGCTACGATACCGCCGTACACGGCCTTGCACATTCCCGAAACACCGCCTTTTAGACCCTCCGGATTTTTGCATCCCTCTGAGTTCTTCAGGCTTTCGGCGTATGCCGACGCCTCGGCCAGTTGGTGGAATTCCTTTTCCGATTCTTCTCCCGATTTTAGTTTAAAGAGCCATCCTTGGCCATAGGGATCTCGCAACACTAGCTCGGGATCACGTTTTACCCCGTCATTAAAGTGGATATCCCCCGTTAACGGTGAATCGATGTAGAGGATTTTTCCGGTAATGGCAAAGATAACGGTCCCCCCTTGCCCACCCGTGTCCCCTTCCGCCACGAGCCAGTCCAAATCTTTGAGACCACCGGCAAGAATCAAGGCCGGTTCACTCAAACCGAACACGATAGAATCTTCGTCCTGTTTGGCCCAAAGGCCCTGCTTGATGTAATAGCGACGATCTTCGGGTATCTCCAGACGCTTACCCAGAAACTTTTCAATAATGACCATCATAACTCCTTAATCGACCATGTACGAATAGGGTGATGATAACAACCATCACTTCTTCAGCAAACGACCCAGCATTCCCTTCTTTTTCGGTTCCGGAGGTGGAAGTCCGAGACTTTTGCAAATGGCCGCCTCGACCTTTTCATCTGAAATATCCGAACCCTCCGTCACAATCTCTTCGCCGACCATAATGGCGGGAGCCACCGGCAAATCCAACTCAAAGTATTCATCCGTGTTGAATTCCGCAGGCGGTTTGCTGATGGTCTCGATCTCAATATCGTAAGTTGCGCCCAACCTGGGCATCATGGTTTTGAAATGTTTTCAAGGTTTTCCGTTAGGTTCGTTAAGAAAGAATTTAACTTTTAACATGGTGACCTCCTTTTAGAATAAATATGGCAATACGAAATATCGCCTTTGATTCCACGCGCTGCGCGGAAATTTTTTGATGTCATTATGATTTGAAAATGAGAATTGCCGGACGTAACATTTTTTTCCGCATCCCGCATGAGGCCCAGGAACTGGCCCGGCGGTAAGTAGTCCACAAGGCGAAGATTCTGCAGTTCAACACCGTTACTGTCCAGAAACACCACGGTGGGAACGCCCTTGATCCGGTACCGGGCCAGCAGTTGTTCGTGAAGGGGATTGCCTTTTTTTGTCAGATCAACCTTGATCATTACAAAGTTAAGCATTCCCCGATCAACCACGCGTTTGTCGTGAAAAGTGATTTCATCCAGCTCTCGACAGGGCGCACACCAATCTGCGTAGAATTCAATGATGACGGGTTTTTTCAGTTGTTTCGCCTGGGCGAGCAGTTCATCGGAGTAGGGCTGCCATGCCACACCGGGGCCTTGCATGAACCAGGTACTCGTGAGGATGACAGCCAGGACCAGTCCCGTTGTTCCGGCAAGTGACTTAACCCACCCGAAACCCCGGAAAGCGTTTTTGGTTCTGTCGATCCAGCCCAGGTGAAGACCCGCGGAAAGAGCCACTGCGGCAAGGATAAATACCCCCACGGATTTTGGGAAAATCGGTCTGATAAAATAGGCGGCCATGCCCACAAGGACCCACCCCATGAGTTTTCGAATCCACAGCATCCATTCGCCGGATCTGGGCAGTTTGTCAATCTGCCCTGAAAAAACGGCCAGGAAAAAGAGGGGCAGGCCCAGGCCCAGGCTCAAGGTGAAGAAGATGAGAAACCCCAGCCAAGGGCTTCCCATGCTGGCCACCCAGGTCAGCAACCCCAGGACAAAGGGACCGATACAGGGGGCGGCCACTACGCCCAGGGTGATCCCCATAAAGAGGGTCCCAAAATATCCCGTGTAGGATTTTGAAGCGGCCTGTGTCAACCCCGCGGGAAGTTTCAATTCCCAGAATCCGAAAAGGCTCGCCGCAAATAGCATCATGACGAGCGCAATCAGGACGAGCACAATGGGGTTCTGTAGCAGGGCTCCCATGAGGCTGCCGGTCAAGGCGGCTGTCACACCCAGGATGGAATTGGTGAGCGACAGACCACCGATGTAGCAGGCCCCATGGGCGAAAAGGTTCCCCCGGCCTCCTCCGCTTCTGCCGCCGAAATAGGAAACGGTTATGGGGATCAGGGGATAGACGCAAGGTGTCAGGTTGAGGGCCATACCCCCTGCAAATATGCCCAACAACGTCCAGATCATGGCCCAGCCGTTTAGAGGTCCGGGTTCTTCGGGCTTGGTGGAGATTTGGGACAGGCCCGCCGGCTGGCTTGCTACGGGATATCCCTTTTTGTGCCATTCAGGATAACCTATGGGATCACGATAAACGTTTTTGTAACCCAGTTTTACGGCTACCCGAGCCGCCGAGTCGCTTCGGACTCATGCAAGCCCCGCTCAGTAAAAGACGAGGAAACGGTTTTTATCAGGTCCCAGGAATTTTTCCAGTTCATCCTTTTTCTTCCACCGCGACAACCAGGTGGGTTCCATGGGAAAATTCACGGCGCCTTTGATATGTCCGGTCCGGTATTCCCATTCCTGGCGGGCGTCTACCAGCAAGAAGCCTTGGGGGTCCTCATCATACAGTTTCTTGAGTCTTTCCGTATTGATAAGCTGATACCCGCCGTTTGCGGCCTCGGCAACCACGTCTTCGTAGGTGGCGGTTACAGGCGCCACCGGACGGTTGGTATACCAGAGAAAGCCCACCGTGACGGCCACGGCGACGAGGGCCATTATAGCTGTTTTTAGGCTATTCATTTTCACACCTCGGTTTTCAGGGAATCGGATATTCCGGATGTCATAGTTTCCCCTCTCTTTTCAGCTTTGTGATCAGGAATTCAGCCCCCGATCGGGACAGGCCGCAGCCCTTCGCCAGGTCAGAGGGGCTTGTTGAGCCGGTTTTCTTAGCAAAATCGACAACTTCACCGTCCAGTTCTTCCAACCAGTCCTCAAACAGTGATAGGATCTCGGGGTCGGCAACCGATGTAAGTTGTTTTGACCGGGCCACTTTGTCCACCATGCTCTGGCACATATCCGTTGGATCGACACCTTCGTCCATGCAGGTGGCCATTCAAAGATGAACCATGCTGGTCAGCTTTTCATCGGAAGGTGTCCCCAGCAGATTTGACACCAATTCCAGTCGCGTTTCTTCTTCCAGAAAGAGGAACACATTCTCCAATATGCCGGTGAGCGCCCGTGCGGCTTCCTCAGGTGTCATGTTATCGACCAGTTTTTGAATCTTGTCTGTACTCATGCTGCGTCATCTCCGGGAATTAAAATGATTTTCTTTTTGATAAAAGGTCTGTTACCAGTTCATGCAGTTGTTTGAGGATATCAATAATTCTCTGGTCTGCTACTTTATAATAGATAAAAGGCCCACGTCGCTCCACATGGAGCAAAAGCGTTCGTTTCAATTCTTTAAGATGGTGGGAAACAAGGGGTTGGGAAAGTCTGAGCTCTTCCACTATTTGGGAAACAGATTTTTCCCCGCCAATCACACAAAGGAGAATACGGAGGCGATTTTCATCGGCGAGGCTCTTGGATAGCGTGGCAACGGTATCAAGATGGTCGTTCAAACGAGGCATGGTTACTGCTTTTGAATGCGGCAATCTTTCCTCCAGGTCTTCCCTTTCTCACCAAGGTTCAGATCAGTATATCAACGTGTATTGATATATTGATCTGCCGGGGATGTCAAGGGGGAAATTTCAGCCTGGGTCTGTTGCACCATCACCCTTCGGCTACGGCCTCCTGAACAAGGTCTCTTAAACAATGGGGAAACCGCTTTATAATGGGTTCCGTTACCCTGTTCTTGTGTGTGAGCACACATTCACAACAAAGGCCGTGCCTTGGACAATCCGTTTTCGGACAGGAACAATAGGTGTTGATTTTGGTTTTATTAGGACAGTTTACAGTCTCATTTTCCATGGTTTTCTCCCTTGTGGAATCTTCGTGGAACCTCTATCACAAACCGGCAGCGGGCAGCCTGGCTGTGTTTCATTTATAGCGCGGTGTCTCAGGAATCTTTGTTGGTAACACCCGCTTCTTCAAACGTGAGCATCTCCCTGGCAATTTTGGCCGCACCCCCGATAATCCCCATGGCCAATGCGCCGCCGGTTCCTTCCCCCAGGCGCATTCCCAAATCCAGAATCGGGTCCAGTTGCAGATAATCGAGCATGCCCCGATGTCCCGGTTCTTCCGAACAATGTCCCGCAAAGAGATAATCTTTGACGGCTGGACAGAGCGCATTGGCAACGAGGGCACCGGCCGTTGAGATAAAACCATCGATCACCACGGGGCGGCTATGGTAGGCGCCGGCCAGTATGCATCCGGCGATGCCGCCGATTTCGAATCCCCCTATTTTTTTTAGGACATCCAGACCATCCCGGGCATCAGGCTGGTTCACTTCAATGGCGCGGCGGATGACATCCTTCTTCCGTGTAAGACCCTCATCGTCGACGCCGGTTCCCCGGCCCACCATCTTCTCCACGCTTCCGCCGGTCAATACGACACCGATTGCGGCGGAAGGGGTGGTGTTGCCGATGCCCATGTCGCCCGTCCCCAATATTTCCACGCCATTTTCCAGAAGATCAGACGCCACATAAAACCCCGTGAGCACCGCTTCTTCTGCCTTCTCACGTGTCATGGCGGGACCTTTAGCCATGTTTTCTGTGCCCCTGCCCATTTTGCGAACCAGAAGCCGGTCACCGTTAGCAAGGGAATCGGGGTCCAGATCCGGAATGATGCCCATATCCACCACCTGAACTTGTGCATTGATCCCTCCGGCCAGGATGTTGATGCCCGCACCTCCCATTAGAAATGCGCGAACCATCTCACCGGTAATGACCTGGGGATAAGCGCTGACGCCTTCCTCAACAACCCCATGGTCACCGGCCATCACCAGAAAGGCTTTTGCGTCAATTGAAGGCTTGAGCGTTCTGTTTATGGCACACAAACGTTCTCCAATATCATGAATCTTTCCAAGGGCGCGTGTGGGCATGACCAGTTGGGAGGTTCTCTGCCTCGCTTTTTCCATCCATTCTTCTTCAATGGGTTTCACCGATCCGATGATTTCCCGCAAACCCGCTTTTTCAGACATCATGCTCTCCTCCATTTCATTTTCTCATTTTTTAATTCATAGGTATAGGCTAACCGGATAAAAAGTTCGTTTCGCCGCGCAAAAAAAATCCCCAAGCGTATTCGCCTGAGGATTTGCCTTCTCCACAAACCGTAAACAGGATTTTTCAGACAGAATAGGAAGAATAAAATGGGTTGTCAATATTTATTCATCGCTGCTGGCGCCATTAACCACGCGGCGATTCCATGATTTTGTTGACAATATGGAAATGAAAAGTGATATTCGGGGGGCATTAAGTCGTTTCGATCCGCCAGGCGCTCTGTACCATATTTCAATTTCGAATATCGGTTATGGGCCGTATTTTTCATCACCCACCTTAATGTTGGAGGATTACGCGATGGCACTTGGACCCTGGGAAACACCCCGTTGGCCCGAAGGCGTTCCCCGTGAGATCACGGGGTATGAAAAACCGATCTTTTCGCTTCTGGACCAATCCGAAAAGACCTATCCTGACAACACTTTCACTATCTTTAACGGTCGGTTCAAAACATACGCCCGTGTCAAAGATACAGCAGACCGTTTGGCGCATTTCCTGGCTGGCCGGGGGATTCAGAAGGGAGACCGGGTGGCGATCTTTTTACCCAATCTGCCCCATTTCCCTGAGATTTTTTTTGGTGTTTTGAAAGCGGGTGCCACCTGCGTGACCTGCAACCCCCTTTATACGGCGTCGGAGTTGCATTACCAACTCAAGGACTCGGGTGCCAGAATCGTCTTCTGCATGGATCATCCCCAGTTTTATCCAACGGTTGTGGAAGCCATGCGGGATACGGATGTGGAGCAGGTGGTGATCTGCAGTGTCAAATCTTATTTGCCGCCGATCATGGCATTCATTGGCGGTTTGCTGGGGAAGATCCCCAAGGCTGAAAAACACGAACCGGGTCATCTTCTGTTCGACGATGTGGTCAAAGGATCCCTGCCTGAACCCCCTGACATCGAAATTTCCCCCACTGAAGATCTAGCCCTTATCCTTTACACCGGTGGCACCACGGGAAGGCCCAAAGGGGCTTGCCTCACCCATTCCAATTTTATGGCCAATTTGACGGCCTTGGACGAGTGGTCCCTTACCCGTCAGGAGCTGGGCGGAAAACCGGAAAAACTCGAACGGGGAGAAGCCCAGACCATCCTGGGGGTTCTTCCCTGGTACCACAGCTTCGGCCTCACCTGCGCCATGCTCTTTTCATGTTCTCTGGGAGGCCGTCTTATCTGCATTCCGGACCCCAGGGCAGGGAAACCACCCTTCACGGAGGTCCTGAAAGCGGCTCAGAAATACAAAGCGACCTTCATGTCGGCGGTTCCCACCATCTTCGTGGCCTTCGTCAACCATCCTCACATCGAGGATTATGATTTGAGTTCTTTTATTGTTTGCAGTTCGGGCGGTGCACCACTGCCGCCGGAAGTCTGCCGGCAGTTTGAGGCCAAGACGGGCGCTGTCATTATTGAAGGCTATGGGCTCAGTGAAACGGCGCCCATTGCCAGCTGCAATCCAGCCGATGCGGAAACCCGGAAGATTGGCAGCATCGGGCTCCCGTTCCCCAGCACGGATATCAAGGTGATGGATTTAGAGGCTAGCGACAAGGAATTGCTCAGAGGAGAGGACGGGGAAATCGCAATTCATGGTGCCCAGGTCATGAAAGGGTATTGGAACAAGCCGGAAGAAACGGAGGCTGTTTTCCAGGATATGGACGGAAAGCGGTTCTTTCTTACGGGCGATATTGGACATATCGATGAAGACGGGTTCATTGTGATTACCGATCGCAAAAAGGATCTGGTTCTGGTGGGCGGATTCAATGTCTATCCCAGGGAAGTGGAAGATATCCTTTTTGAACATCCCAAGGTGGCCATGGCAGCAGTTATCGGCATTCCGGATGACCGGAGCGGTGAAGCTGTCAAGGCGTTTATCCAGGTTAAACCCGGGGAAACGGCCACTGAGGATGACATTTTGGCCTACTGCAAAGAGAACATGGCCGGTTACAAGCGACCCCGGTTCATTGAGTTCCGCCAGGAACTCCCGGTATCCGCCGTGGGAAAGGTCCTACGCCGTGTGCTGCGGGACGAGGAGTTGAAAAAGAGGCAACAATGATTGGTACCGTGGGTTGGAAAACAATCGTTTCTTTTTTATTCTTATTGGTCGTCTTTTTTTGGTTTCCGTCATCAGGCTTTGCAGCGTCTGATGTGGTGCCGGACATTGCGCTGAAAAAAGGAAAAACATTGGTGGTGGGCATTGACCCGATCCCGCCTTTTGCTTTGCGTACCGAAGAGGGGCAGTGGCATGGTATCAGTTGGGCCATCTGGCACCTTGCTGCGTTACGCCTCGGTTGGACCTATGAAATAAAATTATTGCCATTAGAGCAGATTATTCCCGCCCTCCTGGCAGGCGAAATCGATGTGGCGGCGACCGCTTTTGGGATTACGAAAAGACGTGAAGATAAAGTTGACTTTACGGTGCCTTACTATTTCAGTGCATTCGGGGTTGCAACTGCGAAACCAAAGGGCATCCATGCGTGGGTGGCCCTTATAAAAGACGTATTTTCATTTTATCTTTTGAAGCTGGTACTTGTTTTGACGGCCATCCTGCTTTTTGTATCCATGCTGTTCTGGTTTTGTGAAAGAAAGATAGATAGTGGAAAAAACGGTTCAGGGTTTTTCAGGGGTATAGGGAATGCATTTTTGCTCTCATCGGAAACCATGACAACGGTGGGTTATGGTGAGAACGTCCCTCGAACAAAAATGGGTCGACTTGCGGTATACATCTGGATGTTTGTTTCTGTTATCCTGTTGACCTCCTTTACCGCAAGCATAACATCTTCCCTGACCACCATACAGCTTAAGAAGACACGATATAATCTGGATGATTTGCGTCATATCAGAGTGGGTTGCCTTGCCCCTCCATCAAGGAGTGCCCTCTATCTTGAAAAGCAGGGTATCGCGCATCATTCTTTTGAGACGGTGCATGCTGCTTTACAGGCAGTTTATCAACGAAAGATCGATGCTGTTGTTTATGACTTTTCAACGTTGCAGTATCTCGTTCAGGAAGATTACCGGGAAGAACTTACGGTCCTGCCCCACACGTTTCACCCGAAATTTCTTGCCTTGCCACTTCCACCGGACAGCCCACTCCGAAGACCGTTGAACAAAGCGATTCTGGAGGTTATGGAAATGCCTGTCTGGCATCGTATCCTGGTTTCTTACATCGGCAAAGACGCTGTTCCATCCATGCTGCCTTTTATTCGTCGGACCAATGGTCAGAACAATCAAAACCCGTAAACAGGGAGCTTCCGCAACCGTACAGGAGTCTGATATGCCATCATCCATTTTGATTACCGGGGCTTCCTCGGGGATCGGTAAAGCCCTTGCCTTTGAGTTG
>JABGPV010000930.1 GCA_018644785.1 Deltaproteobacteria bacterium
GTTCCCGCCCCGAAAGGATCAACGCCTGTGGCCTTGAAGGTATGCCAGTAGGCCACGGAGAATCTGAAATGATCTTCCATGGATTTTTGCCCGACCACTCGGTTCGGTTCATAACACTTGAAAGCCAAAGGGTTTTTTGAGTCGGCCCCTTCATAGGGAATTCTACCTTGAATTTCCGGAAAAAATCCTTTCATCTTTAACTCCTTGATGTAGTGGAACAAGTGATAAGAGCTTGCTTTTCCCTGGAGAAAACGTACAGAAATTCCCCATGCGGGTCAAGGGAAAAGAAACCACGACATATGCTCTGTCAGGCTGGATTGTGCCCGAACGAAAAATCCTAGTTTTCGTTCAGACACTAGATTGGCGCTCCGAGGTTCTTCAGGCAAGAATATGGGTTGGCGTAAGTTTTCTGATCATAATAGATTTTTTGGTGACGATTTTTGCTTCTCTCTGCGCCCTGATCAAGAATCGAAACGACGCTCCCAGTCATAATCCCGGGACGTCACGGCATCCTCCATTCGGCG
>JABGPV010000931.1 GCA_018644785.1 Deltaproteobacteria bacterium
GGAGCGCGTCGCGCGGTGGACGATCAACTTGCCGACCATGCTGTCGTAGGTGGGCGGAATCGTGTAGCCCTGATAGACGTGGGAATCCCAGCGCACACCCAGGCCGCCAGGGGCGACAAAGTGGCTGATCTTGCCCGGCTGGGGCATGAAGTTTTTCGCGGGGTCTTCCGCACAGATCCGGCATTCAATGGCGACGCCATCCTGCGGCACTTCGTCCTGGGTGAAGGCGAGTTTTTCGCCCATCGCCACGCGGAGTTGCCACTGCACGAGGTCAATGCCGGTCACCTGTTCGGTCACGCAGTGTTCGACCTGGATGCGCGTGTTCATTTCGAGAAAGTAGAACTCGCCATTTTGGTCGAGCATGTACTCGACCGTGCCAGCGTTCTGGTAGCCTGCCTCGGCCGAGAGACGCACCGACGCTTCGCAGATTTCTTTGCGGAGTTTGTCGCTGAGGCCCGGCGCGGGGGTCTGTTCGATGACCTTCTGGTTGCGCCGCTGGACCGAGCATTCTCGCTCCCAGCAGT
>JABGPV010000932.1 GCA_018644785.1 Deltaproteobacteria bacterium
AAAAAGCAATCAGATATATTCTTCAATCGGACTGCCAAGGAGGTCCTTCATGAATTGGGACACACTTTTGGCTTGACCCATTGTAAAGATCGGACGTGTATTATGCATTATTGCAGGAGCATCAGAGATGTGGATCGAAAATCGATTCAGTTGTGCAGATACTGCAGGATCTTGCTGAAAGATCAATTGAAATAATAGGGTAGTTTACCAAATATATCCTTTGGGATCGTACAAAAATAACTTGGCATAAACTGTCCGCAAAAGTCCCCAAAAGACCTGACATTTTGCTGACAGAATGCCAATTAATTTTTGAGCCGACCCTTTGGTATTCGTCAACGTTTTTACAGGAATTCAGCCGTCAAGCGTTCCCAACCCAAATCCGGCATTGTTCCATAGATATCATCTACCAAAAATCCGCCATCGGCAGCCTGCAATTGACCTTGTTCCTCGATCAATTTTTGTAGCAATTCGATGTCTTGGCGCATATGATCTTTTATTTCCGTTCCCAGCCTTAATGATTTGAG
>JABGPV010000933.1 GCA_018644785.1 Deltaproteobacteria bacterium
TCGTGCCTAAGCCACCGATACCTGCGCCAATAGCCACACCAATGCGCTCTGCATTTTCTTCAGTAACTTCAATACCAGAATCTTCAATGGCTTGAATACCAGCCGCCATACCGTAGTGGATAAAGGTATCCATTTTTTTGGCGTCTTTGGGTTTAAGATAATCTGTAATTTCAAAATCTTTAACTGAGCCGCCGAAGGTTACTGACTGGCCTTCGGTTTCAAGATTAGTGAGTGAATTAATGCCTGATTTTCCTGCAAGGATATTTTTCCAAGACCCTTCCACACTGTTGCCAACAGGTGAAACAATGCCCATACCAGTGATTACTACTCTTCTTTTGCTCATAATATTTCTCTATAACAGATAAAAAAGGCGCCTAATTCAAAGAAGAAAGCGCCTTATTCGTTTATTTGACTAAACGGAAATTACAAATTGTTGTTAACGTAGTCGATTGCTTGTTGAACAGTTGTAATGTTTTCTGCTTGATCGTCAGGGATTTCACAGTCAAACTCTTCTTCAAGAGAC
>JABGPV010000934.1 GCA_018644785.1 Deltaproteobacteria bacterium
TGAGCGGCGCCCATGATTACCTTTTTCCAAAGGTGATGGAACTGTTGAAAGAAAAAGGCGTAAACGACATGCTGGTCCTGGGAGGGGGCATCATCCCCGACGAGGACATCCCTGCGCTCAAAGAAGCCGGCATTACCGAGGTGTTCGGACCGGGTACCAAGACGACGGACATCGTCTCGTACATAGAGCATCATGTACCCGTTCAGTAAGTAGGGGCGAAAGACCCAATTTTAAACTGGGCACCCCTACCCGAGTGAAACCCCCTGATGGAGGAAACCCGATGGATCTTCATTTAAAAGCACATGTTGACTGTACCGACGGCCGTATCGGCCGCCTTGAAAATATTATCGTCAATCCCCAGGCGGAAAGGGTTACATCCCTGGTCGTCAAAGAACACGACATTGCAAACACCCTGCGCCTGGTTCCGGAAAAATTTGTGAAAACCGCTGATCGTGATACGGTAGTGCTCAGAATCGACAAGAAAAAGTTTCAGAAAATGAAGCATTTCATCCAGGAAAGCTAT
>JABGPV010000935.1 GCA_018644785.1 Deltaproteobacteria bacterium
TTGGCCGCTTCCGGGTTCCGCCGGGTGATTTGATAGAGGGTCGCCTTGTCAAACAACGCAGGTTCAAGGGTTTTGTTGCGCTTCAGCGCCTCGTTCAACGATCTTTCAGCCGCTTTGTAACGCCCCATCTCCAGGTTGATCCTACCCTGATAATAATAGGCAATGATGAGTTCAGGATCCTGCTTGATCAAAATATCCAGCTGTATCAAAGCCTTTTCGAATTGCTTCTTCCTGACAAGGATGGTGGTCAACAAAAGCCTTATCCGCTTATTGTCGGGGTCCTGTTTGAGAACATTCCGGTATTCCACAATGGCGAGTTCATCTTTTCCCGTCAGTGCATACAGGTCTCCCAGCAAAGCAAGGGTGTGGGTGTCTTGAGGGTCCATGCTGACGCTTTTCTGAGCGTAGGCCAGTGCCTCAGGATATTTTTTGAGCCCTTTCAGTAAAATGGCCATTTTTGTATTCAGATAGTCTGAATCAGGATCATTCTGAATGGCCGCCTCAAGATACTTCCGAGCGTCCT
>JABGPV010000936.1 GCA_018644785.1 Deltaproteobacteria bacterium
GGCGAGTTTTTCTTCACTCTCCCTTAGCACCTCCTCTGCCCGTTTGCGCTCGGTGATGTCTCTTGCTATTCCCTGAATCGCATATGGTTTTCCATCGCGATAAATTAGTGCTCCTGTACTCTCCACAAAAAAATGTCCCCCATCCTTCCGCTTTAATTTGTACTCGACTACACCTTTTTGAGAACCTGTTTTCAAAATTTCTTCGACCGTCTCAAGCGCAAGAGGAAGCTGGCCCTCGGCTAGAAGTGACGAAAAATTCAGAGATTTGATATCCTTTTTTGTGTACCCCATCAATTCAAGTGCCGCATCGTTTGCATCAATGAAGTTTCCTTCAAAATCACATAGGTACACCAGTTCAAGGGAACGCTCAAACAGTGGTCTATATCTTTCTTCACTCTCCCGCAACGCCTCCTCTGCCTGCTTGCGTGCGGTGATGTCTCGCCCAATGGCAAGGAACGTACTTTTATGCACCGATGATTGAACGTGCCAATCTATCCATTTGTATGAACCGTCTTTGCACATA
>JABGPV010000937.1 GCA_018644785.1 Deltaproteobacteria bacterium
AAAATTAGTCAAGTGTTTCCCATTAATGAAAAGGAAACACGTCGCTGTCACGTTCTGTTTGCACAATGTCCGGCTTTTGGGACTTTTTCAAACAGATTAAGTGAAGTTATTTTTTAACGATCCCCTTGCGGACAGATTATGCCAAGTTATTTTTGTACGATCCCTAAGTTAATGACATTGTATATTTTCTTGAAATCCATCTTTAATTTTCCATAACAGTACCCCATAACAGTACCCCAAAACAGTACTTTAGTATCTGTTCACTGGTACCTTTCTGTTCATATCCTATTTTTACAATCAGCGGAAAACCCAAATTGTAATGAACCATCAAAGGTACAGAATCATGTCAAATAATCTCAATCCAGGAACCGATCCAAGTAAACTGCCGGTCTACCAATTCAGGATCAGGGGTCATTTAGGTTCTCAATGGTCAGATTGGTTTAATGGTCTGAATGTCACTCTGGAAGACAACGGTGATACTCTTTTAACCGGTCCGGTGACCGATCAGGCAGCCTTGCACGG
>JABGPV010000938.1 GCA_018644785.1 Deltaproteobacteria bacterium
TATGGAAAAATAAAAGCACTTCATGGTGTTTCATTGGAAGTAAAAGAAGGACAACTCGTAACAATCCTTGGTGCTAACGGTGCAGGGAAATCTACAATTTTAAAAACAATTAGTGGGCTGGTTGAACCTGAACATGGAACAATTCATTTTGAAGGGAAACGAATTGATCGAAAAGATCCAGAAGAAATTGTTGCGATGGGAATTGGTCATGTGCCCGAATGGCGTAGAATTTTTCCAGAACTTACCGTAGAAGAAAATTTGAAAATGGGAGGTTTTTTATTAAAAGAAAAGGAACTTTTATTTGAACGTATGGAAGAAGCATTTAAGCATTTTCCAATTCTTGAAAAAAGAAAAAATCAAAAAGCTGGGAATTTGAGCGGTGGAGAGCAACAAATGTTGTCCATTTCTAGAGCTCTCATGATAAAACCAAAGCTATTATTGTTAGATGAACCTTCCCTAGGACTTTCACCCTTATTGGTCCAAGAAATCTTTGCTATTATTAAAGAATTACATCAATCAGGG
>JABGPV010000939.1 GCA_018644785.1 Deltaproteobacteria bacterium
GTTGAATTTGGTGTCCTTCATCAGGGTGAAATTGACCGCAAAAGGCTTATCTGTTTTTTCCTTAGCCGACTGGATATCCGCCTGAAACACTTCCGGATCGTTGTAAGAAATGGTAGTAAAGATCCCCAATCCACCTGCTTCTGATACCGGCACCGCAATTTCGGATCCGCCCGATCCCCGCCATCCAAAGGCTCCCTGAATTATCGGGTATTGAACACCCAACATCCGTGTCAGTGCATTGTCAAATTTCATGATACCTCCGAATTTCTATGTCTGTTTGCTAAGTTGCGATACTTGACTATGGGTCGGCTCAAAAATTACTCAAGTGTTTCTTATAAGCGTTAAAGAAACACTTGAGTAATTTTTGTACGATCCCGATCTGTTTTGCAAATACAGGTGAAGTCTTTTTCCGTTCACATTAAACGCAATTACATTTTTTGACAAATCTATCCCGCTTTTTACATCTCCTTATTTTACCTGGCAATAAAAATTTCTGAAAAGTTTCCTATTGACACAATTAAC
>JABGPV010000094.1 GCA_018644785.1 Deltaproteobacteria bacterium
CGCGCATCTTATCGTGCTGGATTTCCATTGATTTGGCGTCTGCAACGGACGGATCAATGTCAAACCATTTACTATAGGTCCAGCGCTCGTCATAGGGCGCAATACCTGCCAGACTGGCTCCCAAAAACCTGGCAGCCCGTTTGACCTGTTTACTGATCTCCGCCTTGTCTTCAAATATCTGCCGCTTGTATGTCGGATTGGCATGCCGGCTCCAGTCATTGTAGTTTCCAGCCCCCCTGACACCCAGGTTGGCCAATGGAGCGCAGGTGTTGGTTCCGGCCATGGCTGCCCAATGAAGGGCCCAATCCACCTTTGAATAACCCGGCGTGCCCTCCTGGGCAAAGGGAACAAGCCCCATTTTCTTGGCCCCATAACTGATCGTTGACGGCCTGACCTCCTCATCCCACATCCCCCTCATCAGTGCTGTATACTTCTGATCAAAGCGGCGGATATCTTTTGAAATGTCGTACATGTCATCGATTGTTTCATATTCTTTTTCAAATAGGGAAAACGTCTGCGAACTGACACCGCCATTTGAGGCGGCCATGGCATCATTACTAGCACCACCCACCAACGCCCCTGCACCGGCAGCAGATACGAGCTTGATTAACTCCCTGCGGCTGGGTTTGTATTTTCCTGACTGTTCTTTTCTTTCCGGATTGTTATCCATTATAAACCTCTCTGGTGGTATTTTTATCTGATGTTTAAAGGTGCTGAGCGGTGCATACGCAAAAAAAAATATCGTTTGCCTGTTTTTCTGGAACGTTCGTTCTGGTATAAATAGTGACTATTTTTTTTACGTCTGTAAAGTAATCATTCCGCTTTTTCTGAAATATTTTAAATGTATCAGTTTTTCGGGTTTGACATTCACCATGTGGCAGCCGACTGTATCCACTGCGCATGAATTGGTACCCATGACAATGGCCCCAATGTGAAAGGGTTTGCATGTAACCATAAAGTTCTACCCGGCAACGATGGCATCCATGGCGATAAACCTGGGTTGAATCACCTCCTGCAGGTCAGCTATTTTATGTTCAAGAAACTGATTATGGTCGATGAGCCGGTGTGCGTCATCCTGGATGCCGATAAAGTTCTTCAGGGACATGGTCAGCCTGGTCCAGGGATGAGCCTTTAAACGGGGCAGGTTGATCAGAAAATCCGTCTCGCTGATAGCCCGGGGCACATATATTTCCTCGCGGAGTGCATCCGGATGTTTCAACTGAAAGGGAACACTTTTTTCCTTGGCGGCCATCTTTGTCTCCCATTCCTGTGGTTAATTGCTATTAGCTTTTCTAACAAAAAAACCGAACGGTTCGTGCGCCGATTTTCAAGTGTGACGATATTGTATTTGCAGCCGGATAATTTCTTTTGAAGAAGCGGGTTTGTGTTCCTGTCCAAATACAAGCGCTCGCTCCGGGATTAAATAAACCGAAACATAGCAATAAAACCAGTTTTTTTTTACTGTTGTATGAATAACGATGGTTTAAAAGAGACGCTAACATAGCAGTGATGTTTAAGACTTGACATTTTCTGACAATATTTTAACATTTTCCGACAGAACCTCAATTAATAACCAGGGAGTAAATCAATGGTTGAACCCCATCACCGAACTGATATGGTCAGCAAAAGTGAAACAAACATCAAAAAACTGTTTGGAAAGCGAATTAAAGTAATGATTGAGGACCCTGTCATTGTTAATTATCTAATCAAAAAATGCGCAATGACCAGATGGGCAAATATCAAATCTTGAATCCTCCTTTGATTGTGTTAAATATGGCGGTCGGATTTAGCCCTCAAGCACCTGATTATAAGAAAAAACTAGCGGCTGTAAACCAGGGGTTATCCAGATTTAAACAGGATGGAACATATCGAAAAATCATGAGTAAATGGGGGATCGACGCATTGTAATGGGGTGAAATGCTGGTTATTGGTTCTTCACTTGGCCCGGACAAATCGTTAACCCGCTTACCTTAAGATTGAAAATAAAGGGACATGAGACTTATTTACTTGAGTCAGGAAGAGCTGTCGTTTTGGGTATAAATAAAGGTCAAATCCGATTTTTGGATCCCCAGCTTTTTCATCCGGTGGCGCAAGGTGCTTGGTTTGATATTCAAGATTTCGGCCGCCCCGCCCTTGCCGGCCAACTGCCCGCCTGTTTCTTTCAGGGCGCGCAGGATATGGGACCGCTCATTTTCCTCAAGGGTTGTAATGGCCGAATCGGGATTTCCGTCCGCTGTTTTTAAGCCTGTGTCCGGGAGCTGCAGGTTTGGCCCATGAGAGAGAATGACGCCCCTCTCGATGATGTTTTCCAGCTCTCTGATATTCCCCGGCCAATGGTATCCCTTAAGCTTCTCCAGATCCGATTTTGAGATCTGCTCGATTGTCTTCCCCATTTTTTTGGTGTTGAGCGTGAGAAAATGGTACGCCAGAAGCGGAATGTCCTCCTTTCGATCCCTCAACGCAGGGACATGAATGGGGAAAACGTTCAATCTGAAGTACAGGTCCTGCCTGAATCGGCCTGCCTGCACCTCTTTTTCCAGGCTCTTGTTGGTCGCGGCCAGCAGTCGAAAATCCGAGCGCAGTGTTTTATGTCCGCCCACCCTTTCGAACTCCTTGCTTTGGAGCACCCGCAGCAGCCGAACCTGGGTCTCTGCCGGGATATCACCGATCTCATCCAGAAACAGGGTCCCGCCATCAGCCAGTTCAAAACGACCCACCGACCGCTCGTAAGCGCCGGTGAAAGCGCCCTTTTCGTGACCGAACAGTTCACTGGAGATCAGGTTTTCTGAAAAGGCGCTGCAGTTGACCCGTATGAACGGGCGCTCCTTGCGGAGACTGTTGCGGTGAATTGCCCGCGCCACCAGCTCCTTGCCCACCCCTGTTTCACCCTGGACCAGCACGGTTGTGTCCGTTTCAGTGACAGATTCAATATGATGAAAAACCTTTTTGATCGCCTGACTTCTACCGACGATGTCTTCGAAGCTCAGGTCTTCCAGGTATTGCGCTTTGTAGTATTGCTTCTCCTCTTCCCGCTTTTCGGCCACCTCTTCAAGCGCCTGGTACGCCAGGGCATTATCCATGGCGATGGCTGCCTGGGCCGCGAAGTAGTTCAATACCTCCAGGTCCGCATCCTGAAAGTCTACCTGGGAACCGAAATGATCGTGATAGAGAACGCCGAAAACGCTGTTTCTGAGAACCATGGGCACGCAGATGCAGGCACTGGCGAAATTCCGGGATGATGTCTTTTTTGATTTTGTGGGCTTAAGCACTGTGGCTTGACCACTACCTGAACGTGCGGTTTCCATGATCATTTTCATGGAATTTTTGAAATCGGATGAGCTGACATCTTCGGGGGTCAGGTTTTTGGAGGCCTGCAGCACAAGCGGTTCTTGATCTTTCTGCAGTCGAAATATGGCGCCCCGCTCGGCCCCGGTCAGCCGGTTGGCGGTGGAAATAATGCGACCAACCAGTTTTTGGTGATCGCGGACGGTTGTCAGTTCCTGGCCGAGCCTGAAAATCTCCTTCAGCATCCCTTCACTGGTTCGCAATTCCCTTTCCAGTTGAAAAAGCGCCTTCGGAATCAGGTTCCGGTTAACGGTTGCCAGGAATTTAATAGACGGATCTCCCAATACCCTGGCCTGCTCCTCATTACCTGATTTCAGGTATTCAGCGGCCAGCTCAAGCCTGACAGTGGAAAGACTGACCTTGTGACCGGATACATCCAGCCATTTGAGCGCAGTTTTGTACGCGTTGATCACTTCCCGCTCGGGCGCCCCTGCCCGTTTTTTAACCAGGGCCCTATACCGATAGCCCATCCCTTTCATATGCGTATTCGTACTTTTGAGTGCGTTGGAGATGGCCTGCTCGATACTCAAAAACCCCTTAACCGCAGGCAGCTTGCCCTGCTCCATGAACCAGCTCAGATACATCACCCAGGGGATTTGAGTCGAATGCACCTTGACCTGACTGCGTAATTTTTGAAATTCCGCCAAAGCAGTAACTGCGGGCTTATTACGGCCGAGTTTGTGATTGGCATAGGCCAGACAAATTAAAACACCGGCTTTAAAATGAACATACTTTCCCGCTTCCGTTTTTTTGAGGGCGGATTCCAGGTATGCAACGGCTTCATCGAATCGGCCAATTTCGTTATAAATATGTCCCATGATATATTCAGCCCAGCTGCTGATACGATGGCTTCCCAGTTTTTGACCAAGATCGATGGTGGCTCTCACCATACCCAGTCCCTGTGAAATCTGACCACAATAAACCAGACAGGATCCGTGCAGGGGGCGTAACATGATTGGGACGCCCGCCTGGGGAACCTGGTCGATTTCAGGAGCCAGCTCCTCATAAAGATCCAACCCCTCGCGGTAGTTTCCCTGCCAATAATGGAAGGCCGCACTTAAAAAGTTGATGGCCCGTTTGAACCTGCCGTCCGTAATGCCCTCCGCCAGGGCCAGCCCCTCTTCAAAACTGCGCTGGGCAGATTTGAATTCGGATCCAAAAAACTCGTACTCGGCCAGATGCATTTTCAGCAGGGCCCGGTACGGCTGGAATCTGGGCTTCTTCGAGCGCTCCAGGGCTCCGTGAATGGCGGAGATAACCTGCGCAGACCCCGTCTCATTCAACGATACGACGGCGTACTCTATGGTTGTTTCCAGCAGAAGGCGGTCTGCCTCTTCGCCACTGAGGCGACCCAGGTCCTCGATGGCTTTGGCATAATAAGCGATGGCCTGCTGCTCTCGGTTTTGCCTGGCCGCCATTTTACCTTCCGCTAATAACCGTCGACAGCCATCGATGTTGTTCTCAAGGTTTAAAAGAGACTGGGCCAGAAAACTGTTTTTATCCGGATCTTCCAAGACCTCTGCCAGTAAAATCTCTGCAATTATCGCGTAACGTTTTTTGCGCTCGTTCAAAGAGAGAGAGTCCTTGAGGCGGATCTGCTCCTCAGTATTTACAAACCGATAGAAGCCGGGTTTTTCAGTTGCCAGCCAACTGTTTTTCAGCCCCAGATCAAGTGCTTCCAATATAAGCTGTGGCTTGTCCTGGGATAGCCCCTGCAGCCAATTGATGGAAAACTCAAAATCGAAAAGGGCCGCCAATGCCAGAATGCGTCGATGGATATCCTTATCAGTTGAATGCGCTGCTGTGGTCATACTTACTTATCTCATTTCTGTTTTCATCAAATGCCACTAACTTAAGAAAATGCTAGATGGGGTACTCCCCCTTCAAAAGGGGGAATATTCTAATTAACCTCAGCTTAAGTAAACGACATTGAGTTGAAAAAGCGTTTTGGCTGGACATGTTAATGGGTTTTTTATTGGAATTATAACGGTTTGTCAATCGAAAAAGCGAAATATTGATCCGACGCCATATAAGGCGTCGTGAGTAGCCGTTGCGAATATCTGGATTCATTCTAGTAATCTGTATTAATAGGCATTAACATAAAGAAGATAATTGGCATGGATATCGCAAATAACTTTCACCATTGTTAAAAAACGTCCAGCCGGGTGGCAATCTAGCCACCACAACTGTCAATCAGGAGAAAACATGGGTAAAACAGAAGGAAAAATTCCGAAGTTACACATATTGGCATTTGGCTCCGGCTCTTTACCGGTTAATATGACCTTTGCCATTGTTGTGCTGTACCTGTCCTATTTCTACACGGATGTTTTCGGGTTGCCGCCGGCCATCATGGCGATCCTGTTTGTCTCCTGCCGGATCTGGGATGGAATCAACGACCCGATCATGGGGTTGATTGCCGACAAGACCAACAGTCGCTGGGGGAAATACAGGCCTTATCTGCTGTTCACACCGATTCCGATGATCATATTCGCCGGACTGACCTTTTATGCACCGGATATGAGCATGACAGCCAAAATCATCTATGCCTTCATCACCTACTTTGGATTGCAGATGATCAAAACGGCTGTAGCGGTTCCGTATTTCGCCATGCCGGCGCTGATGACGACAGACGCCACAGAGCGGACGGCATTGTCATCGGCAGCCATGATTTTCGGCCCGATCGCTTTTGTCATTGCCAGTACGTTTACGTTAAAGATTGTGGGATTGTTTCCCACTGAAAAAGAGGGGTTCTTCTTTGCCGCTTTGATATTGGCTGCGTTTTCGTCCATCTTCATGTATATCACCTTTTTTGCGACCAAAAAATATGATTATCCCGGCAACCCTCTGTTCACAAGACAGGACTCCGGGAGTCCCGGGACCTTGAGGGATAAGTGGAAGGTCATCAGTCAGAATCGCCCTTTTCTGCTGACCGTAGGCGCTTTCATGGGGCACAATATGTACTCGGCCGTGATCATGGGTATGATCATCTATTTCTTCAAATACAACATCAAAGACTCCAGTATTTATCCCGCATTTTTAGGGGTGATGCTTATCTCCGCCATGCTCGGGGCGGTGGTCGCTCCACTGCTGGTCAAAAAAATCGGTAAAAAAAATGCCCTGCAAAGTTCCAACGTTTTGACGATTTTGGTAACGCTTGCCTTGTTTTTTCTTTCCAGCGGCAAGGGAACATCAGAATTGGCCGGTTTGTGGAAAGTCGGAGGCCCCTGTTTCTTCCTGTTTGCCCTGTCCGGCTTTTTCTCCAATATCACCCCTGTTATTTGTTCGGCCGTGATGGCAGACAGCGTGGATTACGGTGAGTGGAAGACCGGGCTACGGACACAGGGCCTGATCAGTGCGGTTTTCCTGATGGGCAACAAGGCCGGTATGGCAATAGGCGGCGCTTTTATCGGTCTGGGGCTGGCGTTTATCGACTATGTCCCCAACCTGCCGGAGTACCCGTCTGCAACCCTGCAGGGCATCCTGGCGCTGTTTATGCTCGTGCCCCTGGGTTGTCGGATCTTTATATCTGTCCTGATGTGGTTTTACGATCTGTCGGACGACCGTTTTGCCGAAATCATCGCCGAACTGAATGGCAAAGCGGAGAATGTGAATTAACCCGAACCGCACACTTCAGAACTAGCTGAATTGATGTTTTTCTCAACAATTTACCACAGAGACTCAAAGAGCACAGAGTTTTATTAGATTTCTATTGAAATGGTTTATAAATACACGAAATGCAATCCGGAAAAACCTAAAAAATGGGAACAGATCTTAAAATTTTTTCTCTGTGTACTCCGTGCCTCTGTGGTGAAAATGTTCTGAATAGGTACCTATGATTTTTTTAAAAGAGACATTCCTGGAAGACGGCACTGTCTCCATCCAGATTGAAGGGAGACTTGACAGCCACTCCATATCCTCCCTGCGGGATTTGTGTGCGGGTCATCTCGGGGAGAAGAATCTTCGGTTAAACCTGGAAAAGGTTGACCGCATCGACAGGGATGGCCTGGACTACCTGCGCTCAATTAAAAAAAAGGTGCTTCTTGAGGGGTTGAGTCGGTATCTCACCCTTGAATTGAACGAAACTGAAATAAAAGGAGAAAGCACATGAAATGGAAAAAGTGGTTAATTGGCTTGTTGTTGGTGGTTGTCGCATTTGTCATCGCTGCACCCCGAATTAAGAACTTCTTGATCCTGAATTCAACCCAGATTCGCCTTTTTTTCAAGCCCATCCCCCCAAACCAGGAAGTGGTCTGGGAGAAGGGGCCGGCTGTTGCTGAAAAGACGCCCGAGAATCGCCCCCCCAATGTGGTCCTGATCCTGGCTGACGACCTGGGCGCCAATGACCTGACATTCGCGGGTGGCGGAGTGGACAACGGTTCGGTTCCAACACCCAACATCGATTCCATCGCCCGGGAAGGGGTCAGTTTCAGCAATGGTTATGCCGGACATGCCACCTGTGCCCCATCCCGATCAGCTGTCTTGACCGGTCGTTACGGCAGTCGCGTCGGTTTTATCTCCACACCGGGACCGGCAATCGCCTGGAAATTTGTGGCTGAACTGCAGAAAGACGCCACCCGTCCGCCAACTTACATTGAGGAGCGGGCAGACGAGGTTCCCGATTCCACAGAAATGGGGCTGCCGCCGGAGGAGATCACCATTGCAGAACTGCTCAACGAAAATGGCTATCATTCGGTGATGGTGGGGAAATGGCACCTGGGGATGTCAAAAGGTATACTTCCCAGCGACCAGGGGTTTGATGAGTTCGTGGGACTCACAGGCGGTGCCTCCCTGTACGCGCCGGTGGACAGCCCTGACTACGTCAATGCTGTTGTGGACTTTGACCCCATCGATTATATGCAGTGGAAACTGACCACCTACCACGTTAAAACCAGCACCGGTGGTCATTTCGAACCCAGGGGTTATGTGACGGATTATTATGCGGAAGAGGCCGTTAAAGCCATTGAGGCCAATAAAAACCGGCCCTTTTTCCTCTACCTGGCCTTTAATGCCCCCCACTCACCGCTGCAGGCTACCAAAGCGGACTATGATGCGCTTTCTCATATCAAGGACCACAGGTTGCGTGTCTATGGTGCCATGATCCGGGCTCTTGACCGCGGCGTGGGGCAGGTACTTGACACATTGAAACGGAATGGTCTGGAAGAAAATACCCTGGTTATTTTCGCCAGCGACAATGGCGCCCCGGGATACCTGGGATTGCCTGACCTCAACAAACCTTTCAGGGGCTGGAAAATGACCTTCTTCGAAGGCGGTCTCAATGTGCCGTACTTCATGAAATGGCCGGGACGGATACCTAAAGGAGCAACTTACGACAAACCCGTCCTGCATCAGGATATTTTCTCAACTGTGGCTGCTGCTGCCGGAAGCCCTCTACCGACTGACCGGAAGATTGATGGTGTGAACCTGCTACCCTATGTTAATGGCCAGGTCAACGGAAGACCCCACGAATCCCTTTTCTGGGACGGTGCGGTTTATCAAAGCGTGATGGTCGGCGACTGGAAATACCAGGTTGATACGCGAACGGGGAAACACTGGCTGTTTGATATGAAAGCGGATCCTACGGAACAGATTAACCTGGCAGACACCCGGCCTGAAAAACGGAAGGAACTGGAGACCGCCCTGGCTGATTTCAATCGCACCGAAAAAGCCAAGCCGTTATGGCCGTCGCTGCTTGAATGGCCCGTCAGAGTCGACGAAACCCTGGACCAGTCCTGGGAAGAGAGCGATGAATACGTGACTATAGCAAATTAACTATATGGAGAAGAGCATGTCGTTGGAACAGGAAATAAAGGATTTTGTAAATGGGTTGGGAATCGATGTTGTGGGTGTTGCCGGACCCGGTCGGTTTGACGGGCCGCCGTCGCTGGATCTGAACTATATTTTGAAAGGGGGGAAATCGGTTATCACCTTTGCCATCCCCTTCGATGTGGAGGCACTCTACTCTTATCTAAGCCGTAAGAGCGCGATACCCCACAATATTGACCAGTACCGGGTGCACCAGCGGGTGATTCATGCAGCGGAAAAGCTGAAAAAATTTCTGGAGGCCAAAGGTCACCGCGCAGCGCACATTGCCCCCAATGCCGGTTACCGCAAAGACCCCAAAAGTACCTTTGCCCTGATGCCCCAGTTTTCCCATCGTTACGCCGCATACGTGACAGGGATTGCAGCCCCTGGCATTTCCGGCAGTGCAGTTACCGAGAAGTATGGTGGGTCCGTCTGCCTGAACAGCGTTATCACCGATGCGGTACTGGAAGGGGATCCCATGCTTCCGCCGCGGCATATCTTTGATGGGCTCTGCCAGGAGTGTATGGCCTGCACCGAGTCCTGCCCTCCCAAGATGTTCATGAAGACAACCGAGGAGTACTCCCTGATCAACGGTCAGTTTTATCCCCGGGGCAAAAAACGGGATACCAACCTCTGTGCTGTCTCCTGCGGAGGTCTGCACGCGATCTCTGCGGATAAGACCTGGTCAAACTGGGGCAAGGGGTGGATCGACAGCTGGACCGGTGTGGAACCGGATCCGGAGAAGCAGAATATTGGAGCGGATATGCGCCGGGTGTTCGGGTTCAACCAGGATCTGCCGGCCCGTATTTCCCCAATCGCTGTTGTCGTTCAGGATGCGATCGAAGAAGGGTTTTTTGAAGAGGGAGGGCCCTTTCCCTCATACGAAGAGCTGGAAGGCGAGACGGAGGGCCAGAAATTGCGCAGTTTTGCCGATGCCATCGAAAAGCATGTCACAGATAATGCGATTGCTGATCCACTGGCCCTGACCTGCAACCAGTGCAACGTGGTTTGCGGGCCTACAGCAGAGGAATCAAACAAGCGCTGGCAGATGATCAAAAAGGGCGGAATTCTCACATACAAAGAGAACAATGAGCCCTGCTGGGTCCATGATTTTCCGGAAGCGGAACAGATGCGCAAGGACTATCAATATAAGGTTAAGAAGCAGGTGGTGAAGGAGGTCAATGGGCGAAGATTTAAAATATTAACGAAACACCTGGGGATCGATTTTCACACCATTTTTAAGGGCAGGAGTTACAAGAAAAAGCTGAACAAGGCACTGAACGCGGCGGGTCTGCCCCCGCAGGATTTCTAAGGGTCGGCTTATCAATTGGCCCACCTTCTGTTTGCAAAATGTTCAGTTAAAGGTCGGCTAAAAGATTAGTTCACATTCTGTTTGTAAAATGTCTGGCTGATTGGACTTTTTCAAACAGACAAAGTGAAGTTATCTTTTAACGATCCCCCTTGTACTTTTGCAAACAGATTAGGTGGCGTTATTGATAAACGATCCCTAAGGGGCGGTTGAGCCAAAACGCACAGATCACGGATATTCGGTACTGTAGAAAATCTGTGATCTCAATGAGGATGTCAAAATAGGGGTAAAAATATGCAAACACTGGAAGAGAAGATCAAGAATTTTGTGAAGGAACAGGGGATTGAAGTCGTGGGTCTGGCCGGGCCGGAGCGGTTCAAGGGACCCAAACCCCCCTCCATGAACCCGGCGTATATTTTGAAGGGAGCCAAATCCATTGTCTCATTTGTGATGCCGATGAATGTTGAGGCGATATACGACTGGTTCACCAAGAAAAGCAATGTGACGCACCAGGTGGACCAGACCAATCTCAATCAGGAGATGGGGCAAAAGTCTAAAGCAATTGCCGAATTTATTCAGAACATGGGGTACAAAGCCAAAGCCGTGGGGACCAACAACAACTATCGTCGCTCGCCGGATGTGATGTCCACCAGGCCGGAGTTTTCTCATCGATTTGGTGCCATCGCTGCCGGGGTTGGGGGGCAGGGATGGTCCGGCAATATCATGACCAAAGCGTATGGTGCAGCTGTTTACCTGGGTACGGTGGTGACCACTGCAGAGTTGAAAAGCGATCCGGCCCTCGACCCCCGGTATTTTATCGAAGACTACTGCTACAAATGCCGGTTATGTGATAAAACCTGTGTCTCGGGCATGTTCGATTCCCAGGAAGAGGAGTATGTGCTGTTGAATGAGGACCTTCACCCACGTGCAAAGCGTATCAGTATCGATCTTTGCAATACCTCATGCTTTGCCCTGCACTCCCTCTCCCGGGATAAAAAATGGAGCACCTGGGGCATTCATTGGATCGACTCATGGGTCGATAATCCACCGGTGGATGGTGAAAATGCCAGAATCAAGAAGGATCTGATCATCAAAGGCACCCAGATCGGCGATGCAACCCCCAAATATGACATTATCCGGCATATTACCAATACAGTCATCCCCGATGATTTGATGGCGGAATACAACGAGAAGATGTCTTCTTTAAAAACGCAAAAGGAACGAAACGCGTTTCTCAGCGATTGGGCGGAACGAATCGGAGTGAAAAATGTGAAGGAGGATCGCTTCCTGGTTTGTGGAAATTGTGCCCTGATTTGCGGTCCAACCCTTGAAGAGACGCGCAAGCGTTATGACATGCTGGTCAATTCCGGAATTGTGATTCCGGGTCCCGATGAGGAGAATCTTATTGTGCATTCGTACGAGGAAGCAGTTGAAAAGCGGCAGGAGCACTTTCCTAAGGTAACAAAAGCGGAGATGGCAAAGGATGCCGCAGAATCGGCGGCTCTCTGGGCAAGACTCTATCTGGGGACCAACCCCACCGAGGAGCATAAGGGCAGAGTCTATGAAAAGCAGAGATTGGCGGCAGTCAAAAAGTTGGAAGGCCAAACCAGGATTTCGGATGGTAAGACAGCAAAATGAAATCGACGTGACGGGAAAGCAGCAACTCTCTGGAACCGCATACGATGCGGAACTTAACCGACGTCAAAATGGGATAACCGGCACTGTCTTTTTGAATCTCATTGGCTGATAGACATATTGCAACAATAGGAATAGTACTTTGTTAAACGACTGGTAAATACTGGATTTTCATCAATAAACACGGAGTTGAATATGAGTGCACCTGTAACCAAAAATATCGATCATCAAAGAACCCTGAGTTTCAGCGAGGTATTCCCGAAAATCCTGGGCATGATTCCCAGGATACCAAAATTCGCCAAGACATTGAAGAAACTGCTGAGCCTCACCGATGAGGATCCGCTGTCACTCGGGCGTGTTATCGAGGAGGTTGCCGTGACCTACAAGGATCGCACGGCGCTGTTGTTTGAGGACCAGTCCTGGACCTACCACCAGTACAACCAGGAGGCCAATCGACTGGCCAATTATCTGCTCTCCCGGGGGGTGAAAAAGGGGGACAACATCGTCAGTTTCATCAACAATCGCCCGGCCCTGCTGTTTACCATGGCGGCGGCGGCCAAGATCGGTGCCCGAGTCTCGCTGATCAATTTCAATCTCCGGAAAAAGGTGCTGAGTCACTGCGTCAACATCATGCCGATCAAACTCTACCTGGTTGACGAGGAGCTGGTGGATGCCTTTGAAGAGATTCGATCTGATCTGCCGGAGAGCGCCAAAGGCAACCTCTATTTCTATCCGGACGCCGGCACCCGGGAGGCCCCGGAAGGCTATCATGATATGAAACAGGGAATGGCAGCTGAATCCGACCTGAATCCGCCCACCACCAATGATATTGTACTGGGTGACGGTATCTGCTACATCTTCACCTCGGGCACCACCGGATTTCCCAAGGCCGCTCCGCAGTTTCATCGCTCCATGTACCGGGCAGCCACGTTTATCGGTTCCCTGGTTCTGAATATCAAAAAGGAGGACCGCGTCTATGTGGTCCTGCCCTTTTTTCATTCCAACGCCATCAAACTCTCCTGGATGAGCACCTTCTCGAAAGGGGCCACCCTGATTATGAAGCGGAAATTCAGCGCCAGCAGTTTCTGGGATGACGTCCGCAAGTACAGGGCCAACACCTTTATCTACATCGGTGAATTGTGCAGCTACCTCATGAACCAGCCGGAAAAGGAGAGCGACAAGGACAATACCATTGAGAAGATCCTGGGCAACGGCCTGCGGCCTGAAATCTGGAAGAAATTCAAGAATCGTTTTCAGATTTCACGGGTGATGGAGTTTTATGGGGCCTCGGAGTCCAATGGCGGCACATTCAATCTCCTGAACCTGGACGAAACCGTGGGGATGGCGCTCGAAAGCCATACCATTGTCGAGTATGACATCGAAGAGGAGGCCTTTGTCCGGGATGAGAACGGTTTCTGTAAAAAGACGCCGAAGGGCGGAGCCGGCATGCTGTTGTGGGAACTGCCGGATGGTAAGGACCAGTTCACGGGTTATACGGATCCCAAGGAGAGTGAAAAGAAGATCCTGACCGATGTGTTTGCCAAGGGAGACCGCTGGTTCAACACCGGTGACATGATGCGGGTGATGGGATTCAACCACTATCAATTCGCCGACCGCATGGGGGATACCTTCCGCTGGAAAGGGGAAAACGTAGCCACCCACGAGGTGGAAGAGACCGTCAACGCCTTTGCCCAGGTGGCGGAATCGACCACCTATGGCATCTCCATGCCGGGTTCGGATGGACGGCTGGGGATGACCTCCGTGATTCCCTTCTGCCCCTTCGAAGAGTTTGACCTGGCCGGATTTGCGGAACATGTCACCAAAGCCCTGCCTGCTTATGCAGTACCCCGCTTCCTGCGCTTCAAAAAGGAGTTTGAAACCACTGCCACCCACAAGATCAAGAAGGTCCAACTTCAGCAGGAGGGATTTGATATCAAGACGGTCAAGGATCCCCTTTACGTCCTGATTCCCGGGCGTGATGCCTTTGAACCCCTGACGGATGCGCTGTTTGCCGAGATCCAGGACGGGAAATACAATTTTTAAGCGCTTTGTGTCGAATGCCCCGCGGCTTGCTGCGGGGTAGTTTACTATTTGCATAGGGATCGTTTAATGATACCGTCACTTCATCCGTTTGCAAAAGCCCCAAAGGACGGGCATTTTGCAAGCGGAATGTGACCTAATCAATAAGCCGACCCGTAGGAGAATAAAATGGAACCGAATGAACTATATGGAAGACTGCGCGAGCACCTGAACAATTTTCTGATGGGAATGCCCCACGAGCCCACCCTGATGCAGATGCTGAAGGTGATGTTTCCGCTCGATGAGGCGGAGATTGCGCTTAAAATTCCCATGGCAGATACAAAACTCTCCGAGCTGGAACAACAGTTTCCGGAGGTGGACAACCTGGAAGAGATTCTGATGCGGATGGTTGATCGTGGTACGGTTTTCTGGAATCAGGCCCCGGGTAAGGAGAAGGTGTACCGGCTGATGACAGGCGTCGGCGGCTGGGCAGAGACCCCTTTCTGGGGCGGCAGGGACACCCCCCAGGCACGGGAGATGGCCCCGCTCTATAAGAATATGAAAACGCTGGCGTACAGTAAAGCGTTGGCAGAGGGTGCGCCGCTGGTGAGGGTGATTCCGGTGATGGAGTCGCTGGAGGACAGCTCCGCAGTCCTTCCGTATGACGAGTTGATTCCCAAAATCGAAGCCACCAAATTCAGGGCGGTGGCTCACTGCCCCTGCCGACACGCTGCCAACTTGAGAGGTGAGGGGTGCGATCACACCGTGGATAACTGCCTCCACTTCGGAACCTTTGCCCGCTTCATGGTGGAGCAGGATATTGCGCGGGAGATCAGTGTGGAAGAAACCATAGATATTCTGAAAGCCGCCCGATCGGAAGGGTTGGTCCACGTGGCCAACAACATGGACGGTCACCTGGAATCGATCTGCAACTGCTGCACTTGTGGCGACTGTTACTGGCTGAATACAGCAAAAGACATTAATAGGGACGTACTGATGGAATCCAATTATGTGGCGAAGGCGGACGAGGATACGTGTACACTATGTGGTGAATGTGAGGAGCGCTGCCCCATGGAGGCAATCGAGGTTGACGGTCACGATTGCGCCGAGGTCGATGCCAAGCTTTGTATCGGTTGCGGGGTCTGTACCATCTGTGATGAAGAAGCGATCAAGCTGGTGCCGCGGGAAACCATCAAAACGCCGCCAAATTTGATGGAATGGGCGAGTCAGCGCATGGAAGCCTTCAAGCAGAGAAAGAGCGAATAGGGGTAATTTAACATAGGATTGAAAATTGTCAAAAAAATTTTAGGGCTGGTTGTATTTGCGCTTGGATGTCGCATGATCAGTCAGTCATTTCCGTTGGGAGCCGGTTTTATTGCCGAGCATCTGGTTAAAGTGGTGATTTATGGTGTTGAAACAGAAACGTCCAGGTTTGGTAATTAAGGGGACACCTTACTTAATTACTGCTGGTTATGGCGGGCCAGGAACTAATTAAGGGGACACCTTACTTAATTACTGCTGGTTATGGCGGGCCAGGGAGTTAGTATAGCAATTAAGTAAGGTGTCCCCTTAATTCTTTGAGACCCTGGCATTACCCAATTCGTCAATTATTCACTGTAATGAAAAATAGACATGACAATTTTTCATTACAGTGAATAATTGACGACTAAATCTGACCCCTTTTTCCCTTCAACTGCTTATCTCTTTCTTTTTCTGCCAGAGGGAGAGTACCAGCATCAGGCAGGCGAAGAGCAGAAGCGGCAGATTCCCGGCTGCTCCGGGGGCTGTTCCGGCCGTTTCAATGGACTTGAAGGCCGGGATATAGGTCATACGCACCAGATATTCAACTGCGACCAGCAGATACAACATCGGGATCAGCGACCGGTAACGGATCGCAGCGACCAGATAGATCAGTCCGATAATCAGCTGGGACAATCCCCAGAGCGCAAAAATGCCAATAACAGTACCAGCAGCCCCTTCTGGATATGTGTCCAGAGGAATGGTGGCAATGGACTGGGCTCCTCCATCGGCTGCGAAAAGATGGTGCTGACTCCGCCAAAGGGTCAGCAGTGTAAAAGGGTAAAACAGCCACAGGGCCAGCCTGATCCCGGGGAATTCATTATTGATCCGGCCAGGAAACAAGCCTTGGGCGATTTTCTTCAACTTCATTTTGACTCCGCTATTTAATGTTTTCTGAAATCTTTTTGCGACTATCATTTAGAATATATTATGTGCTCTTTGACAAATCAAACACTATCGATTCGCCAGTGGCAAGACGCCCCCTCAGGATGTTCTCCGCCATCTCTCCTTTGCCCATCCGCGAACGGTTAGCAGGAAATCATAGATTGCACCGATGGGGCAGAGAAATCGGCACCAGGGTCGTTTAACCAGAAAAGAGCTGATCAGCACCGTTCCCAACAATCCGAATTGAAAGGGGCTGCCCTCAAGGTCAAACATTGTTCCGAAGACTTCATAACTTGAAATCCCCGGATTTCTAAAGAGCAGGGCTGCCAGGACGGCAGTGAGGGCCAGTCCACGGGGCAGCCAGCGGAAAAATTCCGCAAACCGTTTGGGGCTGCGGGATTTGGCGCCGCCGATCATCCCCAGGGTTTCCTGGATTGCACCGAAAGGGCAGATCCACTGGCAATAAGGATTTTTTCCCTTAATCAGAAACACCAGCAGGAAAAATCCGAACAAGGTGTACCAGTAGAGGCTGTTTTGCCACTGCGGCCAGAATCCCATCAGCATTTTGGTCATGAAGGGCAGTGTCAACAGACTGGTATAGATGAAACCCA
>JABGPV010000940.1 GCA_018644785.1 Deltaproteobacteria bacterium
ATGGTTTTAAACACTGCCTTTACGCCCATGGCCGCGGCCATCAGCTTGGCCATATCGGGCTCAAGACCGATCACTTCGCCGTCCCGGGTGGTCATATTCATGGGCGGCATGCTGCCGGCGGTTCCCACCACCAACTGCCCGCTCTGGGAAATGCGGTCAAGGGCGGTTGCCGGCTGGGCGGTCGATCCCTGTCCTTTTTTTGTGTGCTCGCATGCGGATACCAGTGTCAACGCCAGCAGTACTGCAATCAACATCCCTAGTTTTTTCATCGTCTTTTCTCCTTTTTGATAAAATCAATTTCAATAATGTAGAATCCATTAACCAAGAGTGACAATCCATACTTTATTTTCGCTGGGATTGCAAAAGGAATCATCGTATCCATGTTGTTTCCATCTCCGCTAAAATATGCGACCTTATGCAATCCCATTTCCGCAATTTCCCATTGACCCAATATGGGAATTGAAATATGCTAAATAGTGTCTGAACGAAAACTAGGATTTTTTGTCAAGGTCAAGGAAGATC
>JABGPV010000941.1 GCA_018644785.1 Deltaproteobacteria bacterium
GGAGCTTTTGAGAAAATAAGAGGTAGATATCCAAATTCATCTGCAACAGAAGAATATAATACTTGGTTAGAACAACAAGGATTTAATCCTGTAACAAAATTCACAACTAACTTTGGATTTAAAACAAAACAAGAAGCTAAATATGTAATTGGTTCAATATGGGGAAAACGAGCATCATCTCGCGTTAAAAACAAAAACCTTAATCATAATATTGTAATATACCACAAGAAAAAGTAATTAATTTCGTCCGAAGAAACCTTTTTTCTTTTCATATGATTGTTCCCCTTTTACTTTTATTTTTCTCTTCATTTTTTTAAGTTTTGATTTTTCTTTCAAAAAAGGGTTTTTATCTGTAGATTTAATGTAAACATGTTTTCCTTTCTTTTTTTTCTGAACATATCCTAATTCTTCTAATTCTGTTGTATATTGAGATATTGTAGATCTTATCTTCAAATACTCTTTATCTGGGTACATTTCTTCTGCTAAAAATTTAAGTGTCACTAATTCTTTATCTTCTTGCT
>JABGPV010000942.1 GCA_018644785.1 Deltaproteobacteria bacterium
CGGGCTGCCATCATGATGAAGATAAAAACAAAGAGGCTCGCCAGAAAAGTCGGCCATATTTCCCTGAATATATATTTGTATAGTGTCATTGGGATTTCGGACCCGGCCGTCGAAGCATTAGCTACTTTGGCGGAGTCGGCTTGCGGATTTGTACCATATCATTCAGGTACGATTCAAGCTGATTGCGTGCCCTGCTTTTCCGGATCGTTTACCAATCCACAATTTAACTATGGTTATGGTTAGTCCAGCAATGGCTACGAGAACCAGAATCGGGTCTACCAGGTAGTCCCAGAGATTGCTGGATTCCAATAGATGGAGATCATAAGCCAAAATGGTTGCCAGAAGGACCACGGAAAATCGATTTTTAAGGAAAAACAACACTAAAGTGACACCCAGGAGAATAACAAAAAGCCAGGAAAAATGCCAGCCTGCAGGATAAGGATCAAATGCACCCGCACCCAAGGCCATCGGATAAAGTGCGGCACCCGCCAAAATGGAAAAAACCCGGCATGTTTGAATGG
>JABGPV010000943.1 GCA_018644785.1 Deltaproteobacteria bacterium
GCCATTGAAGCTGCCTGTCCCATGCAAATTGTAGCGACATCAGGTTTAATGTATGACATAGTGTCCAAAATTCCAAATCCGGCAGTTATCACGCCTCCGGGACTATTGACATACATGTATATATCTTTTTCTGAATCTTCTGCTTCCAGGAACAGCAATTGGGCAATAATTAAACTGGAGACATAATCATTAATCCCGGTACCAAGAAAGATTATACGCTCTTTTAACAAACGGGAATAAATATCAAACGCCCGTTCACCATGAGCAGTTTGCTCAACTACCATCGGCACCAGCATATTGTTTTGGAATGTCATCTTAATTATCCTCTTTCATCTGATCTGTGGTTTTGATCACTTCTTTTATCTTTGCTTTGGATGCCAGAGTATTGAATAAAAGTTCTTCTAAAAGATCTTCTTTAAACTCATCAAATTTATCTGATTTTTTGTAGATAGCTTCCACTTTATCAGCCGCCATGTTGAAGTTGGCTGCCAGACTTTCAAATTTGGCATCCATATGACTT
>JABGPV010000944.1 GCA_018644785.1 Deltaproteobacteria bacterium
CGAAATAACTGCCAAAAAGCATAATCACAATAAAATAAACCACCATTACAACCCAATCTGCCGTGGTACCTATACCATGAAATGTTTGCATTATACCCTTTTCGTCTTTCTAAACATCAATGTTACAACCACAAAAACCACCACCATCCCCAACAGAACAATGGGTACTGTATAGACAGAAATTATATCAAGCGCAGCCCAAATCATGAGTGCATGCATCATTAGGTACCAAACAAAACCGAAAAGAAGAATCCACATCCACTTTTTATGATCTTTCCTATTCAAATCGAAAGATCCTGCCTTAATCGTAATAAAAATACCAGCAATAAAGAGGATTCCTCCAAGTCCATAAAGATAAAAGAATGGAAGCCATGTATGGGAAAAATTCATTTTATTTAATCAGTTTATCAAATTTGATTTTAAGTTTATCATATGTATCGAGGAGACCATCAACCATCACTTTGGTATGCCCAATCACGGGCATGAAATTAGTGTCACCAACCCATCTAGGTACCACATG
>JABGPV010000945.1 GCA_018644785.1 Deltaproteobacteria bacterium
CCTTACCGGGAACTTTCAGGGATTTCAGAAGGGGAGTCCTCCCCTCTTATTCTGGAAAGGGTGGTGAGGGCCAGGGAAATTCAGGAGGAGCGGTTTTCCAGGGCCAAGATCTTTCATAACGCCGGCATGAACAGCCGTCATCTCAAGAAGTACTGCCCCATTGACGCCGAATCGGGGGTACTGCTGGAACGGGCCATGGAGCGGTTCGGTCTGAGCGCAAGGGCCCACGCCCGTATATTAAAAATTGCCCGTACCATTGCGGACCTGGAAGGGAGTAAAGAATTGCGGGCGGCCCATGTGGGGGAAGCCATTCAGTACCGGACCCTGGATCGGAAGATGACGTAGGCAGGCTTCAAGTGGGGGACATCCTGCTATGTGAAACGACAATTACATTTCCCCTCAGAAGATAAGCAAAACTCTTACTCGATTGGTTGCTTATTCTGGAAAACATCATTCCAGTCCTGGCCTCCTTCCCTGTGACCTCCATCGGTTTCTTGGTTGTGGGGCTGGATGTGACTCG
>JABGPV010000946.1 GCA_018644785.1 Deltaproteobacteria bacterium
CCTTTCAATCTGGTCTGAAGCGCCTCTGCCAGGGGCAGCGCGTCTTTGAACTTGTATTTCTTGATGAGCCGCTCCAGATCGACCATTTCCATACTGCATACTGGCGGCCATTGGTACGTCTTGATCTTTGCCATGGCCTCCTTGCACGGTTTCGGCTTCCGGGTTTTCAAGTGGCACAACAATTCTTCCAGAGCCGCATTCAATTCTTCGGGGGTTGCTTCAGCACATACTTTCTCCGAACCAACCGCTTCCGTCTCCTCTCCACCCAGCACCCCCAAGGCCTCTACAACGCTTTTTAAGATTTTCCCAAAAGCGGAAATCTTCTCTTCACAGGCATCCATCTGGCCCTGTTTGATAGCGGACTCCAAAGCCGCACCCGCTTCCTGAAGGGGGCCCGCCCCCACGTTACCGGCTACCCCTTTGATGCTGTGGGCCAGACGTTCCGCCTCATCAACCTTTTCCGACTGCAACAGGCTTCTGATTTCCGCATCCGTTTTGGCGTAATCGTCGCGGAGTTTCA
>JABGPV010000947.1 GCA_018644785.1 Deltaproteobacteria bacterium
GATGGCCCGTTGGAGGGTCGATAAAACCGCTTCGCCCTTTATCAGTGCAACCACGACCATACCGGCCGATCTCAAAAGCTGATCCAATATCTCCAGGTTCGTCCGATTATCATCAACAATCAACACCTTTTTGCCTGAAAGGGATACGGGGACAAATTTCTTAGCCTCTTTCTCTGAGGTCTTTCCCAGCCACGCTGTGAAATGAAAGATGCTCCCTCCCCTGGATCCAGCCGTCGTAGCATTCGCTACTTTGGCGGAGTCGGCTTGATGATTGTCGATTGTTGATTGATGATTGCTTTCAGCCCAGACATCGCCATTCATGAGATTCGCTATCTTCTTGCATATGGACAACCCCAATCCGGTTCCGCCATACTTTCGGGTAGTTGAACCGTCGGCCTGTTGAAACGGGTCAAAAATGAGGGACAATTTATCCTTAGCGATACCGATGCCCGTATCCCGTATTGTAGCGTGGAGCTTCACTTCCTCGCCTCTTTCTTCTTCAACGTAGAGGGAAAGTTCG
>JABGPV010000948.1 GCA_018644785.1 Deltaproteobacteria bacterium
CACAGCCGCGGCATTTACCCTATCTCCTGAAATCCCAGGGCTTCGTCATGTGGTGCTGACTTACCCGGAGACTGGGCCTTGTATGCCGTTTCTGTTCGTCGGCTCATAGCTTTGCCCGAGGCTTCCTCCGGACGGTCCCTCACGGTTCCGCCCTTGCATTCGGCTAGTATTTGGGTTAATGATTTAAACACATTAACCGGATTCACACACAGGGGACTTTCACCCCATAAGTTCACGCCCGTGCCGGGCGTACACAAGGGCATCCAGCGGAGCGCAAAAAGCGGGCGCCCGCTGATGCCCGGCGTTGGGTCACCGATTTGAAAAGGTATTGACAGTAGCAATACCAATAGTTATACTTTTGGTATTTATCGGAGGTGCCAAAAATGCCAAATGTAAAAACAGCAATATCAATTGAAAAACCGATTTTTGAACAGATGGATATTCTTGCTAAAAATTTAAATGTTTCAAGAAGTCGTCTATTTACGATGGCTGCTCGGGAATTCATAGAGCGCCATAAT
>JABGPV010000949.1 GCA_018644785.1 Deltaproteobacteria bacterium
AATATCGGCAACAATTTGCCGCAGAATTGGTTTGTTGGTTGCCCGGGAGGCTCCCCAGGAAAAGCATATTCTCTGCCATGCGAACACGATATTTTGGCTGTTCAGGATAGCCAACAGACTTTTTCAATAGTTTTTGATTCCGGTGAAGACAAATTATATATTTTATCGCCAATAGCAGAAAAATTCACTTATGAAATATCAAGTTTAGATGGAAAAATCGTACAATACGGTATTATTTCTGATAGCGATCAATCAATTAAGTTAACGAAAATTCAGAATTCTGTTTATGCTATTAGAATTGTTAGCTCTACGAGAAGTATGACAAAACTATTTGTAAAATATTAATGATACTTCAGCTTTTGAATTGTAATTTCTGATTTAGAGGGATTTGCAATTTCCCAATCAAGAATATAAATTCAAAAAATGTTTTTTTGGCATTTTTTTTGTAAGGAAATTGCTTTATTTTTAAATTTGATATTATGAAAAAAGTTATACTTGTTCTTTCTATTTTTATATTT
>JABGPV010000095.1 GCA_018644785.1 Deltaproteobacteria bacterium
CGAAGAAGACCTACATTGACGGCATAGACCAGACCTCCTTCCTGCTGGCCGACGATGGTGAATCGAACCGCCGCAGCCGAATTTACACCATGAATCAATATTTCACCGCAGCTAGGATCGACGAGTTCAAGTTCCATTTTACGGTTGAGCTGCAGGAGGCTGTTTTCAGCAGAGGTAATACCGGCGGCTTCAGTGGTGCGATTATTACCGAGACTGGCGGAGGGCTGATGACCAACCTTTACACTAATCCGCAGGAAGACGTCAGCGTGTGCGTCCGCCACATTCCGATGATGACCCCTATTACGAATGAAATCGCCCGTTATAGAGGAGTCCTGAAGAAGTATCCACCCCAGTTCAAGTTCGGCTTCACTGGTAACCCATAAGGATAGATTCGACCTGCAAACCACGGTAGCAGTAGAACCGAGGCCCCAGGTCGAAATCTATCCATTGTTCAAGAAGCCCGATTGTGTATATAGGGTATTGATCTTTGAGGAAGGCGTGACAACGAATCAGCCGCTTAATTGGGATCGTAGATTCTGGATGTTAAGACCATGGGTAAATTTCGAGGCCGGAGCCGCATGGTTCTTTAAGCGTCAAAAGCAGCTTAACCCCCGCATTTGTCGCGGATAGTGATGTATGGCAACCGAGAGCCAAACTATTTGAAAATAAAGTGAAATATTTTATTATCAATTTTTTTAGAAAATAAATCGGGAGAAAAGATCGATGAAATGGCGTCTTATAAACTTGTCGTGCTTCATGGTGTCGGTAGTGTCCCATGCGGAAACAGTCCAGCCGAAGAAGGTTTCTTCGATTACCACCCCAGGCAAGACTTCCGAGGCTGCGATTGTCGCTGAATTGCGGACACTGATTGCAAAAATTCCTGAAACCAGAAAAGCGATTGAAAACACCTTAAAGACCCAAGACAAAACCTCGAAATGGAACAACTTCAGCGTGGATGATTTTCTGAATTATTTCAACCAATGGCTGGTATTCAACATTGGTTATGACGATCCTAAAAAATACGTCCTTCAGTTCGATGAATTAGTCAATACCGGAGGGGGAGATTATCTTTTCAACAACAACGTGTTCAGTTCATGGTTCATCAAGTTTTTGGACGCCCGTGGTGATTATTTGGATACACCGGCGTCCGCCGTGACGATTAAGGACTGGATCAAGAAACTCGGTCCCAAGATGAACGATTTTGTGATCCCCAAGAACGGATTCCAAAATTTCAACGAGTTTTTTCTACGGGAATTGAAGGATAATGCCAGGCCTTTGGGTGGCAAGGGCAACCAATACGCGGTGAATTCTGTGGCGGACGGAACCATTTGTCAAATCTATCCCAACGACCTGGACGAGAATTTCATTATCAAGCGAGACGTGATTAATGTCCGTCAAGCTATGAACAACAGTCCCTACGCCGAACGGTTTATCGGTGGTCCAATTGTGGACACGCTACTGTGGTTCACGGACTATCACCATTTTCACGCGCCGGTCTCAGGCAAACTGTTGGAGGTTACCGATTACACCGGCTCCTACAATTACAACTTCGCCAACGTCAACTGGTACAAACATTTGGCCAAGCACAAACGCACATGCTATATCTTCGACACACAAAAAGTGGGCTTGGTGGCCATGATCCCGGTTGGATTCTGGGCGGTGGGATCGATCGTCACTGACAAAAAGATGGTTAAAGGTTGTAATATCCAAGCGGGACAGAAGATTGGCCATTTCAAATATGGCGGCTCTTCGATTTTGCTGATCTTCGAACCAAACAAAGTGGATTTCGTCATCGACATTCCGAAAGTTAAAACTGGAGACCACGGCGTTGCGGTTAAAGTGAAGCAGCTCATTGCTCAGGGTAAGAAAAAGTAGTGACTTGGCAAGATAGTGAGCCATGGGTGTCAGGCCTACACAGTTGACAGATGGCTTTCTAAGTTTTCAACGTTTTTCAACCAAATCGCCCAACAGAGCTCTTTCAGCGGATCGCAAAAAAACCGCGCCCGCTGAAGACAACGTTAGCTGATTTTCAATCATTGATCACGAGAAAGGAATATGACGATGAAACCACTCACCATGCTGAATTCATTCGGCTGTGCACTTGTCGTAATGGCTATTTTCGCCGCCCTGCCCGCGATGGCGAAAGAGAATAAACAGCAGAAGCCCAACGTGGTATTCATCCTCGCCGATAATGTGGGCTACGGCGACATGGGTCCGTACGGTGGTGGAGAGCTTCGTGGAGCGCCGACGCCGAACATTGATCGACTCGCCAGCGAAGGGCTACGCTTTACACAATTTCTGGTCGAGCCCGCATGCACACCATCGAGGGCGGCGCTGATGACCGGGCAATATTCGATCCGCAACGGCCTGTCGCTGGTCATCCTGCCCGGTACCTCAAACACGCTCCCGGGCAAGGCGTTCACCATGGGGCAGTTGTTCAAGGACGCCGGCTATGCGACGGCCATCTATGGCAAATGGCACTTGGGCATCGCTCCGGAGAGCTTGCCGACGGCCCACGGATTCGACGAGTTCTACGGCCTTCCGCCCAACCTCACGTGGAACTGTGCCACATACGCCAGCACCACAGCGCTCACGCACTCGTCTGACAAGTCGCTCAGCGAGCTTCGTAAAGAGGGGCCGCATCTCTACGAGGCCGCTAATAATGGTCCGTTGCGCAAGCTCAAACCGTACACCATGGAAGTTCGACGCGAGATCGACTTTGAACTCACGAAGAAGTCCATCGACTTTATGAAGCGACAAACCAAGGCGGGCAAGCCGTTCTTCCTCTACCTGCCATTCTCCATGGGACATTTTCCGAACCTGGCATCGAAGCAGTTCGCGAGGAAGTCGCGGATCGGCCAGTATGGTGACAGGATGATGGAAGGCGACTACCACGTGGGCCGGATCCTAAAGGCGCTGAAAGACCTCGGGATCGACAACAACACGCTTTTGGTCTTCGCCTCGGACAACGGGCCGGAAGGGGAAGTCATCCGCGATTTGGGAAATCAGGGGACGCCGGACATGGGCAATTCGGGACCATTTCGTGGCGAGCTGGGGGAAGCAACCGAAGGGGCGATCCGAACATGTTGCTTCATCCGCTGGCCGGGCAAGGTCAAGCCGGACACCACCTCCTATGCCATGTTCTCCATCATGGATTTCCTCCCGACCTTCGCCAATATCATTGGCGCCAAGATCCCGGAGGACAGACCCATTGACGGCGTCGACCAGACCGACGTGCTATTGGGCAAGAGCAGGGAGGGCGCGCGTGAAAGCCTGCTGACCTTCATCGGCGCGGACCTGGTGGCGGTGCGGTGGAAGCAATGGCGCATATATATGACCGACATCCATCCCACCGGCATCGGACCCCAGCGCTTGCCCGGCATCTTCTCCGCCTTCGCATCGTTGTCCTATCCGACGCTCTACAACATCGAAATGGATCCCCACGAGAATCTTCAGGTCGCAGGCCAATTCGCCTGGGTCCTTACGCCCGCGAACAAGGTGATTGACAACTACAAGAAGACCCTGAAGAAGTATCCGAACCCACCGCCGCCCAACCTCACGAAGTATTGAAGTTGAAGAAAAGTATATTTTTCTAAAAACAATCATCCCAAGCAGAAAAGCCACAAGCGACTATTTAAAGGAAAAGGCGGGAATCTAATGGGTTTACTTGACAATGCTGCAGGATTACCGTACACTCCTGCAACATGATACCAAGAATTTGCAATATTCCTCCAAATCGGTCATTCTTCCTGTTTGGACCTCGGCAGACCGGAAAAAGTACTCTGGTGAATGCCGCCTTTACCTCGAAAGTTTGGAAGATAGATCTGTTGATGACCGATCAATTTCTGAAGTATTCCAAATACCCGGACCTGCTGAGGCTCGAAGCACTTGAAAAAATTGAGAACCAAGGAATTCAGCGGATATTCATCGACGAAATCCAGCGAGTTCCTGAACTGCTCAATGAAGTCCATTTTCTCATTGAAAAGACCGGATGCCAGTTCCTGATGACCGGGAGCAGTGCTCGGAAGTTGAGGAAAGGCGGCACCAATCTTCTTGCCGGACGCGCCGTACAGCGACACCTTTTCCCTTTTGTTTATCAGGAAATCGCAGACGCCTTTTCCCTGGAGGAGGTGCTTCGATTCGGGACCCTGCCCGCTGTTTATGGCCGCGGCACGGAAGAAAAAATCGACATCCTGAACAGTTATACTGAAACTTATTTAAGAGAAGAAATCCATGCCGAGGGACTCGTTCGAAATCTGGGCGGCTTTTCCAGGCTCCTTGATCTGGCAGCCAGTCAATGCGGGGAATTGATCAGTTTTACGTCCATAGGCAGGGACTGTCATGTGGCCACGAGAACGGTTCAGGCATATTATGACATCCTTGAAGACACCCTGATCTCCATTCGTTTACAACCGTGGAGAAAAAGCCTCAGAAAACGCATGGTATCCCATGCAAAATTCTATCTTTTTGATCTTGGAATAACCAACGCCATTATCCGTCAACTTACTGCCCCTCTCGATCCGGTGCGGAGAGGGCGCCTTTTTGAGCAGTTTATTATCCTTGAAACCTACCGTCTCTTGCGCTATTGCCAAAGTGAAGCCGGCATCTATTTCTGGCGTACGAACCACGGGGCTGAAGTGGACCTGGTCATCGAAAAATACGGAAACATAGTCGGTGCTTTTGAGATTAAGTCCCAGAGCCGTATTGCAGGCGCCCACCTGAGCGGTCTGCGATCTTTTCGATCTGAACATCCGGATGTTCCCTTGCACGTCGTCGCCATGGTTGAAAATGCATACCGTATTGAAGATATACGCGTTGTGCCCTGGAAAACTTACCTTCAAGAGTTGCTTGTGCAGTTCCTTTAAATAAAGAATTCTCTAAAATTCTCAAATGCACATCCATTTGAGGGAATGATATCTCTGATGCGCCAGATGAAACGCTGGGCGTGGGTCGGACCTAGATAACCATATAAAACCAGGGCAATTATCCCCAAAAATTGAGCTTAAAATACCCTTAAACATACATTTTCGACCTCGAAAACGTACCTTCTACCCGACCCACGACGGCTTCGCCGCGCGGGCCGCAAGGTGAGGTCATCATCCGCGATTTGGGAAATCAGGGGACACCGGACATGGGCAACTCGGGACCATTTCGTGGAGAGCTGGGCGAGGCAACGGAAGGCGCGATCCGAGCATGTTGCTTCATCCGCCAGACGGCAAGAAGCGTGGTTGAAAAAGAACCGCAACATATCGTTTGAACAAATGATTTTCCACTTGGGGCAGGGTGATATTTGGGGAACTTCAGACCACCCGAATCAAGAAAAATACCCTCGACAAAAGTTGTATTTCGTCATTGTTGATGACTACATTCACATTGTTCCCCATATCGTTGAAGAAAAATATATTTCTCTAAAAACAATCATCCCAAGCAGAAAAGCCACAAGAGACTATTTAAAGGAAAAGGCGGGAATCTAATGGAATACGATAAAGAAGAAACTGAAATATTGGAAGCTTATGGCTCAGGTAAAATCAAATTATCAAAGCCTTCCGCAAAAGAAATTGAAGCTATAAAAACTGCCGCTGAAAGCACATTTAAAAAAGATAAGCGTGTCACAATCCGCTTGTATGATCACGATTATAAAGGAATTCAAAAAAAAGCACTGCAAGTGGGGGTGCCTTACCAAACGCTCATTTCCAGTATTATACATCGTTATATTGAAGGTGATTTAACATCAAAAAACAGCTAAGAGGTTGGGCGAGGGTCATCCTGAAACAGGAGATAAGGAGGCTTTTCCTGATCTTCCCGGTTTAGGGTGAATATAATCATTCAACCTAAAACCTGCATTCAACTTTCTAAAATTGGATATAAATAATATAATTTCGATATTTTATTTAGAGTCACAGAACTATTGGGTGACACCGAAATGTTGTCAGGCATTCAAGTTCCTTTATTCAAAAAGTTGAACCCTTCGGGAGCGCCTCTTTTACCAAATCTACTTCGTTATCAATCACTTGCAGTATGCTATACGGCTACGCGCTTGATGCCTTGTATCTTCGGCAAAAGAGGCGCTTGCAGATTTTAGGTTCAAGGTGTTTTGCTAACCTTGGTCTTAAGATCCATTATCAATTCTTGGCTCACTTTGAAGATCTTCTGATGCGGTCGTTCGAGATCGGTCACTAACATCAGGACAGCTGAAAACGCAAGCATCAGCGCAAAGCCTGATATCCAATTGCGTATTCCCGTCAAACCGGCCTGGTATCCCATCATGCCCATAGACATAAAAGCCACAAAGTAGAGCGTAAGGAAAATGCTTGGAGAAATTCGATTGAACAAGGCTGCTGTCATTCGTTTCCCGTGCAGGTCGAACACTTGGTTTAATGATTTTATGAAAATCACTGTAACGACGGGGGTAGGTTTTTTCTCTATTAAATCAATCGTTTTTAACCAGAGAAGGTTATGTAATTCTTCCGATTTTACAATTATTTGTCGGACTGTGTCCATTTTGACGGTCTGTATTTGCGCCCGAACATTTACATATTTGCGAAGTAAATCCTGAAATTCCGTGCGAAATGGTTCCGGAAGCAATTTTGTACGTAGATAGGTTGTTTCTATTGCGTTCGCCTCATCAACGACCAATTTTTTTCTGGCGTCAAAACGAGAACCCGCCATGTTAAACGTCATGGCCAAAAAGAAGGCGAGCAAGCCGAGAGACGCCCCCATAATGGTGTTCATTTGGGACTTCCGGGTTTGTTCCCTGTGGGAAATATTATATTTTCCAATACGGAAGCCCCCCTCTGCTGCGATTATGAACAGAGCAATTGTACCAATGAACAGCACCCAGATAGGGATATGGTCAAAAGGTTGACTATACATCATGCGCTTTTTTCTCCAACCATTAAGTCTCTTCAATCTGATAACATTAAAGCCTGATAAGACTATAGGGGAACATAGAAAACTTTGCTTTGTATGTCAACAAAGAGGGCAATTTGAGAAGCCGCGCGACGTGTTGGACGCGATGTTAAGGCTGTTCACGGCGATGCTACTGCATTGCTAAACGCTGGAGTCCTTGATCGCAACGACAAAGGGCACATCGTTATTCCATACGAAGCCGTGAAAGCAGTTGAGATAAGAGCCTCGGAGAGGTGTGGGAATATCAGAAGAGGCCCAGCCCGTGGAGATAATGATAGGACACAATGCCCACGGTGGTTGAGAGGTTTAAACTGCGAACCTTCCCCCAGATGGGAACCCGATAGCAAGGATAGGTTTTCCGGACATGGGATGGCAGTCCAAGGGTTTCACGACCGAATAGCAGATAATCCCCGTGCTTCGCTTTTTCCTCGGAGTACAACATGTCCGCATGACGGCTGAAGCATAGCAGTCGTCCATTTCCATTCATATTGTCCAGAAAAGCATCAAAATCCGCATGATGTTGTACATCAATCTCAGGCCAGTAATCGAGCCCGGCCCGTTTCAGATGTTTGTCGTCCACACTGAACCCCAGGGGATGGATCAGGTGGAGCTTCATTTTGGCCGCACCACAGAGCCTGGCGATATTGCCGGTGTTGGCCGGAATCTCCGGCTGATATAAAACCACATGAAGGGGTGGATCTTCCAAAACCACATGCGTTTTTCGATCCATGGTGACCATTCAAAAAAACCATAAACTGCTAATCATATCTCAACGAACGGAGAGGCCTCATCCTGTTGTCCAATCAAAACCCGGGTCTGTTTCAGCCCGCAGCGGTTCAGCACGGTTCTGGCTGCGTGGAGGGCTTTGGCCGGGTCATTGTTGGTTTCGCTCAAGTGTGCCATAACCACCCATTTCAGGTCGCCATGGGAAACGGTTTCAAGGAGTTCGCCGGCCTGTTCATTGGAAAGATGTCCTTCGCTGCTATTGATCCTTTGCTTCAGATACAATGGGTAGGGCCCTTCACTGAGCATGGTAGGATCGTAGTTGAATTCCAGGATCAAGGCGGTACAGGCCTTTAATCGATCTTCCGCCAGCCGCGTGCTTCGCCCCATATCCGTGACCAGACCGATCCTCACACCGTTATCGGATAACACCAACCCCATGGGATCCGCCGCATCATGGCATTTCGTAAAGGTTTCCACAGATAGGTTTTTGATTTTCAGGGTTTCCCCGGTTTGAATGGGAACAACGGCAGGAAGTTTTCCAAGGGCCTTTTCACCGCTTTTGAGCGTCTGGGAATTGACGTAGACCGGCAATTTGAATCGCCGTGCCAGAATCCCCACACCTTTGATATGATCAGAATGCTCATGGGTCACAACAATGGCATCGAGACTTTCGGCCTTAACTCCCACAGCCCCAAGACGCCTTTCGATCTCTATGCCACTCAGGCCCGCATCCACCAGGATTCTGGCATCGCCGGTTTCAAGATAGCAGCTATTCCCGCGACTCCCGGAAGAAAGGATGGAGAATTTCATGGTTTCCTTTATTGAACCCCACTGTGACCGAAACCTCCCTTTCCTCTTTTCGTCGCATCCAGCTCTGCGACACGCTGAAGGTCGGCCCGATAGACCTTTGACAACACCATCTGGGCAATGCGGTCTCCCATCCTGACCACAAAAGGAACTTCCCCCCAGTTGATCAGGATAATGCCGATCTCACCTCTGTAATCGGAATCGATGGTACCGGGACCATTGACCATGCCGATGCCATGCTTGAGAGCCAGACCGCTTCGAGGGCGAATCTGCACCTCATAGCCCGGCGGTATGGATAGGGCCAGACCGGTGGGAATTAATTTTATCTGACCCGCATTAACGGTAACGGGTTCTTCAACACAAGCCCGAATATCCATCCCGGAAGCCCCTTCCGAGGCATAGCCGGGAAGCGGAAATCCCTGCTCAATCAAAACAGGGTTACAGATTTTTATCTTTATGGAAATGGAATCCAACCCAAACCTCTTGATTTGTCCGACGAAGCCTTGGCGAAGTCGGAAGCCCCGGCGCAGAACTCCTAGCGAAGCCGGAAGGATTAATGCCCTTTCCCGGACAGGGCGAGGAGCCCCAGGTCGACATCTTCTTCCGTTATGGGACCGAGTGCGGCAAAAGCAATCTTATCGTGCCCAAAAATCTTGTCTGCCATTTCCACCACATCGTCAACACTCACCCGCTCTATGCTCTCCACCACTTCTTCATAGTCCACGTATCTTTGAAAAATAAACTCGTTCTTGGCCGCCCGCATCATTCGGCTGTCGGAACTCTCAGACGCCAGATACATCCCGCCGATCGCATTTTCTTTGGCAGCGGCAAGGTCATCTTTGCTCAGTTGTCCGCTTCTGAGTTTTCTGATCTCATTCTTGGTAATTTCAAGGACCGAATTCATGTTCCGTGGATCTGTGCCCGCATAAACGCCGAAAAGACCGGCATCGGCATAGGGTGAAAAAAAAGAATATACAGAATAGGCCAGCCCCCGATTTTCCCTGATTTCCTGAAACAGCCGGGAACTCATGTTGCCCCCTAAAATGGTATTAAAAAGAGCGCAGGCAAAACGCGATTCATCCACATGGGATGGCGCATCGCTACCCAGGAAAAGATGTACCTGTTCAAGCGGTTTCGGTGTCACCAGCACACCACCGCTGGTCAAGGGAAGGCTTCTTTGGGGATTATCTCCCGAAAAATTGTTGTCGGTTTCAAAAATCGGCCTGAAATACTCAACCATTTGCTCATGATCCACATTGCCGGCGGCTACCACAAGGACCCGCTCCGGAATATAATACTTCCGGATATATTCACGGATCATTTCCTGATCCATTCGGCCAACGGTTTCGGCACTTCCCAGAACCGAACGGCCGATGGGATGGTCAGGCCAGAAAAGGCGTTGGAAGAGCAAATTAAGGTGGTCGTCAGGGGTGTCTTCCACCATACTGATCTCCTGGAAGATCACCTCCCGTTCACGCTCCATGTCCTCAGAATGGAAGGTGGGGTGAACAAAAATATCAGACAAAATATCCGCCAGAAGCGGAAAATTCCGGTCCAGGACCCTGCCGTAAAAACACGTGGTCTCTTTTCCGGTAAAGGCGTTTGAAAAACCGCCGATGGCATCGAGGTCTTTTGCGATCTGAAAACCGCTGCGATTCCGGGTCCCTTTGAAACTCATATGTTCAATAAAATGGGAAACCCCGTTTTCCAGAGGCGACTCGTCCCGGCTGCCGGTATTCACCCATATGCCCAGTGAAACAGAACGAACATGTGGCAACCGTTCCGAGACAATCCTGACCCCGTTTTTGAGTACAGTCTTACGATTCATCCAGGGTTTCTCCCAGGGCCGCTTTTCGGGAAAGACGAATTCTGCCGTCCTTTCCCACTTCCAGAACTTTTACCAGCACCTCATCGCCTTCATTGAGCACATCGGTAACCTTATTGACCCGCTCAGGCGCCAGCTGGGATATGTGAACCAGCCCGTCAGTCCCCGGAAATATTTCCACAAAAGCACCAAAGTCCATAATTTTGACCACTTTTCCCGGGTACAATTTTCCGACTTCGGCTTCCTGCACAATTTCCTTGACCATTTTCATGGCCGCGTCCGAACACTCCTTGTCTGGCGAGGAAATGGTCACCACACCCTCGTCATCCACGTCAATCCTGGCACCGGAGACATTGGATATTTCCCGAATGACCTTCCCGCCCGGACCGATCAATACCCGCACCTTTTCGGGGCTGATTTTGACGCTTGTGATGATGGGCGCATATTGGGAGACCTCACTTCGGGGCTTTGAAATGGTTTCCCCCATGCATTCCAGGATGTGGAGTCGACCCTCCTTGGCCTGCTCCAGGGCCTGTTCCATAACTTCCCGGGTGAGCCGTTCGACTTTAATATCCATTTGAAGCGCCGTAATCCCTTCACGGGTGCCGGTCACCTTGAAATCCATATCCCCATAGTGATCTTCATCCCCCAGGATATCGGTCAACACCACAACTTTGCCCTCTTCCTCCACCAGTCCCATGGCCACGCCGGCCACCAGGTCTTTGATGGGGACACCCGCATCCATCATGGACAAGCAACCGCCGCAGACACTGGCCATGGAGGAAGAACCATTGGATTCCAGGATCTCGGATACAACACGGACACAGTATTGGAATTCATCTTCCTTCGGCAGTACCGGCAAAAGGGCCCTTCGGGCCAATGCACCGTGGCCGATTTCCCTGCGCCCGGGTCCGCCAAGCCTCTTGGCTTCACCGACACTGTAGGGCGGAAAGTTGTAATGCAGAATGAAGGACCGCATCTCTTCTCCAAAGATGGACTCAAGTCTCTGCCGATCCCTTTCCGTACCAAGTGTCGTTAATACCATGGCCTGGGTTTCCCCGCGGGTAAACAACGCCGATCCATGGATGCGTGGCAGAAGACCCACCAGACATTCAATGGGCCTGACTTCGTTAAAGGAACGGCCATCAATCCTTTTCCCCTCATTTAAAATCATTCCACGAACCATTTTCCTCTCAAGGGAGTGGAAAAAATCCTTAATTTCTGATTTCCGGCCTTCGTATTCTTCCAAAAGGGTGTCTACAACCTGGTTTTGGGCATCATGCCTTTTCTGCTGCCGTTCCATCTTGTCGGCGATGGTCAACACCTCTTTGAGCAAAGGTTCTCCCATCTGATCAACTTGAGCTTGAAGGGATGTATCCACCACCTCATCGGCAAGAATTCTTTTTGACTTTCCCACCTCTTTTTTGAGGGAGTCCTGCATGTCGAGCATGGGCTGGATAGCCTGGTGGCCCCAGAAAATCGCATCAATCATATCGGATTCACTGACGAACTCGGAGCCGCCTTCAACCATCACGACACCATCCCGGTTCCCCGCCACGATGAGGTTGATATCGCTCTCCGCCTGCTGGCTGAGGGTGGGGTTGGCCACAAATTCTCCATCAATTCTTCCCACCTTCACCCCTGCAATGGGCCCCAGGAAGGGGATATCCGATATCTCAAGGGCAGCCGAAGCACCCAACATAGCCAGCATGTCGGCTTCATTCTCTTTGTCCGTTGACAGCACCGTGGCAATTACCTGGGTTTCGTAATGATAATTATCGGGAAACAACGGCCTCAATGGCCTGTCTATCAAGCGGGAAATAAGCGTCTGTTTCTCCCCCGGCCTTCCCATATCCCTTCTGAAAAAATTCCCGGGTATCTGCCCACCGGCGTAAGACATTTCCAGATATTCCACCGTCAGGGGAAGAAAATCGATCCCCTCACGAACCTCATCCGTTGCAACGGCGGTCACCAGTACAACGGTTTCACCGGAAGTAACAACGACCGACCCGTTTGCCTGCTTGGCAATACGGCCTGTCTCCACATTGATATTCCGACCACTAATTTCAATCGAGTAATTTTTTACCATTATTTCATATATCCTTTCAGTGCATTGCTTGAGCAATCACACTATTTCCGGATGCCCAGATCCTTGATAAGCGTCCGGTATTTCTCCAGATCTCTCTTTTTCAAATAATTCAACAGTCTTCGTCTCTGGCCCACCAGTTTCAGCAGCCCTCGACGTGAGTGGTGATCTTTTTTATGGACCTTGAAATGTTCCGTAAGGTATTTGATTCGACTGGTAAGTAAGGCAATCTGAACCTCGGGTGAACCGGTATCCTTTTCATGAAGCTTGAACCGATCAAGAATTTCTTTCTTTGCTCCCGCTGTCAAAACCACTTTTAGTACCTCCTAAAAATTGATGTTTCCAAAACGCTAAACATATTTTAGCAAAAATATCGGTGGGCCCGGAAGCGTCTCACATCATTCCGGTCAAGGGAAACCCTCCAGGGCATGTATTCCCGCGCTTCAGCGCAGGAAAAGCAAATAATAAAAGATCAAGAAAACACCCTCTCAAATTTTACCTTTTCATGATCGCCCTCCCCGTCGTCCTTCTTTACAATGGCCAGAAGTTTGTCACCACTGATCATTTTTATGAAGCGCTCTTGATCATTGATCACTTGGGATAATTCATTCCAACCGGGCTGATATCCCTGTCGTACTTTTTCCGCTAACATGGTATTCACTTCTATTTCATCCATTTCAGGCAGTGCGTTTCGTAAAGAGATCCCCTTTTGCAGAACTGAAACAAGGGCTTCGGACAAAATATCTCCGGAGGAAATGGCCCCTGCCACATCAAATGGACCGCTTTTTAACCGCCTCAGGGTTTTCAGACGTCCGACTGATCCCAAATCTCTTGCCAGATCAGCCGCAAGGCTTCGAATATACGTACCGCCGGCGCATCTGATCCTCATGGTAATCTCCGGCAGATCAACGGAGACAATGGATATGGAATGAACCGTAACCGTTCTCTCCTTGAGGTTCACCGGAAGACCCTTCCTGGCCAGGGTATAAGCCCGTAAGCCCTGATGTTTGACAGCGGAATAGGCCGGCGGCGTCTGTCGAATCGTCCCCTCATACCGTCTGGCCGTTTCTCGAATATGGTCAGGGCTTAACTCGGGAACGTCACGAATAGCCGTCACCCTGCCCGTAGGATCCAAAGTGTCGGTTTCTACGCCCAGTTCCAGCGTGGCCAGATACTCTTTTTCCCCGGCCATAATGAACCGGGATAATTTGGTCCCCTGTCCCAGAAGAACCACCAGCAGTCCGGTCGCAAAGGGATCCAGGGTTCCCGCATGCCCCACCTTGTATCGCTTGCCCTGACGAAGGGCAGATCGCACTTTCTTGACAACCCCGTGCGACGTCTCGCCTTCCTCTTTGTCAACCAGGAGTATGCCGTCATCGGGGCGTTTCATTCAATAACCGGCCCGCTTCCAGCAAAAAATCTTTCTTTAAGGTCCCAAGTGATCCGTTACCGGTAAACCCCGCCGCCTTTGCATGACCTCCGCCACCGAAATGTGACGCCAGTTCGGCCACATTCACCCACGCGTTTGAACGGATACTGAACTTATAAGTGTTTACATCTCTTTCTCTGATCATCACCGCCAGCTCAACCCCATCAACATGCCGGGGATAATCTACAAATCCCTCACAGTCGGAACCGAGAGCGCCGCTTTCTTCAAACATCTCCCTGGAGAGAGTCATCATCCCGATTCTGCCTTCGTTGTGAAATTCTACGCGGGCCAACGCCCCGGCCAACAACTTCAACCGCGCGGGGCCGTATCCATTCAATATTTTCTGGGATATCTCCCAGGGGTTAACCCCATATTCCATCAGATCCGCCGAAATTCTCATGGCGTTCGACGTGGTGTTGGAGTACCTGAAAGACCCTGTATCCGACTGAATTGCTGCAAATAAATTCTCGGCAATCTCAAAGTCCAGAGGGAAACCCCCGGTCCTGATCAATCGATATACCAACTCCCCGGTGGAAGAACTGTTCACATCAACCAGGTTGTGTTGCCCAAAGAAGGTGTTGGTCTCATGGTGGTCAAGGTTAATGGTAAGGCTCCCACCGGACCACGCACTCACGCATGCCCCCAATCTTTCCCTCTCCGCACAATCCAACGCCAGAACAGCATCAAATTCTCTTTCAGCTTCAGAAACCCCGCCCGGTTTCAACACGGTAAACATTTCTTCGGCGCCCGTTAGGAGCGCCAGAGGGGGGTTAAGGGGTTTCAGGATCAAAATCACCACTTCTTTTCCCAGATCCGTCAGGCTCTTTCCAAGGGCAAGCATGGATCCCAGACCATCGACATCCGGATCTTCATGGGTCATCATCAGAAAGCGATTCCCTTCACTCAGCACCCCGGAAATCCTCTTTAAAGTATCCGGGAGGGGCTCTTCCGAAACCATCCCCTTACTCCGAGGGCGGACACAAGGCCCGCCCCTACTGATGCATTTTTTCAAAAACACGCTCCATATGGTCTCCGGTTTTCAGGGAAGGGTCATAAACAAATTTAATTTCAGGGATGTACCGTAAGCCCGCACGCCTGCCGATTTCTCTTTTTACAAATCCCGTCGCACTGTTCAAACCCGACTGTGCATTTTCCACGCGGGTTTGATCCCCCATAACGCTGTAATATATCCGGGCCAGTTTGAGGTCATCGCTGAGACGAACCCCCGTCAGGGTAACACCCTGAACACGCGGATCTCTCACCTTCTCCAACAGCAGGAAAGCCACCTCTTTCAAAATTACATCCCCGACACGTACGGATCGTTTCCCCGGCAACATATCAGCATTTACCTCTTTGGTTCAAAAATGCGATTAAGTTGTGAAACCGTTTCGTTTCGTCAGGGCGTACCCATAGGCCCGCCCCAACAAAAAAATCACATATTGATAATATCAATTTCCGTGTTTACAATTTGCGCCAGACAAAGTGATTCAAGAAAATCCAGAATGTGATTCAAAGAGGAATCAACGTGGCGCCGATCATTGCCCACCGTACTCACCCCCAACTCAATTTTCTGCCACTTATCATTGGCGCCCACTTCGGCAATAGCCGCATTAAACCTGGACTTCACCCTGTCGATCATACTCCTGACGACTTTTCGTTTTCCCTTGAGAGACCGGTTGTCAAAAAGGAGAAACTCGACTTTTAAAGTACCCACCACCATCATTAATTAAAGTTCCGCAGCAACTTCTTCTACCTGGTAGATTTCGAAAACATCCGAGGGCTTGACATCACCGAAATTATCCAGACCAATACCGCACTCATAACCGGACTGAACCTCTTTAACATCTTCCTTAAAGCGCCTCAGAGATGCAATCCTGCCATCAAAAACAACCACATCGTCCCGCAGCAATCGAACCTTGGCATTTCTTTCTACCTGGCCGTCCATGACATGACATCCTGCAACGGTTCCGATTTTAGGGACATGGAAAATTTCCCGAACTTCCGCATGTCCGATTATATTTTCTTCCAGAATCGGTTCCAGAAGGCCGGTCATGGCCAAACGCACATCATTGATGGCGTTATAAATCACATCATAAAATCGGATATCGATATTTTCTTTCTCTGCCAAGGCCAAAACCCTTGGGTTGGCCCTCACATTGAACCCCAGAATGATGGCATCGGAAGCGGATGCAAGGGTGACATCGGATTCCGTGATGCCGCCGGTTGCTGAATGTATCACCTGCAGCTTTACAGCATCCGTACTCTGCTTGACCAGGGACTCGGCAAGGGCCTCCGAAGAGCCCTGCACATCAGCCTTAAGGATGATATTCAATTCTTTAACACCGCCATCCTTAATCCTCTCATATAAATCATCGAGGCTCACCAATCCGGTTTTTGTACCTTCCGGTTTCCTGGATTTTTCTTTTCGATGTTCAATGATCTGTTTGGCGATTTTTTCATCTTTCACAACAATAAACTCATCCCCGGCCATGGGAACACCGGAGATCCCATACAAAACAACGGGGGTAGAGGGATTTGCGGTCGTCATTTTCCGCCCGCGGCTGTCCAGCATGGCCCGCACGCGACCGAAATGCTCACCGCAGACAAACTGATCGCCCGGATTAAGCGTGCCGTTTTGAATCAGGACCGTGGCCACCGGCCCACGGCTCTTGTCCAGTTCCGCCTCCACCACGGATCCCCTTGCCTCCCTGCCGGGATTCCCCGACAATTCAAGCATTTCAGATTGCAGCAGAATCAACCCCAGGAGATCATCAACCCCTTCTCCCGTTTTGGCCGAAATTTCTCCCAGGAGCGTATCGCCCCCCCATTCCTCCGGTGCAAGATCCAATTCAGCCAATTCCCGTTTAACCCTTTCCGGATCCGCATTGGCCTTGTCCATTTTATTAATGGCCACAACGATAGGGATTCCCGCTGCCCGTCCATGATTAATGGCTTCCTTGGTCTGTGGCATGGCACCATCATCCGCCGCCACCACCAGGATGATAATATCGGTAATTTTTGCTCCCCGCGCTCTCATGGCCGTAAATGCTTCATGGCCTGGCGTATCGAGAAA
>JABGPV010000950.1 GCA_018644785.1 Deltaproteobacteria bacterium
GTGAAACCGCCAGATATTACAGGGAATCAGACGTCTTCTGTTTCCCCTCGGTGAGGGAGTTTGGCGGAGCGGTGGCCCTGGAAGCCATGGCCGGCGGGCTTCCCTGTATCGTGGCGGACCATGCGGGACTGGGTGAATATGTTACCGAAGAGACCGGGTTCAAAATTAAACCCGTTTCAAGGGAATACCTGATCAAAGAACTGGCCAAAAAGATCCTGATTTTTTTCGAAAACCGTGAATTGATACACCAGATGGCGGAAAAGGCCATTGAACGGGTCAAAGAATTTGAGTGGGAAACCAAAGCCGACCGGATGATTGAGATCTACGAGGATATGGTGAATTGATTTCGGATTGCGGATTGCGGATTTCGGATTGCGGATTTCGGATTGTGGATTGCGGAATTGAACAGACAAAAATTCGGTTACAGAATCATGTGCAAAGTCCTTTTTTCCATTCTTTTCACTCTCCTCACCTTCAGCCTCGCATCAGCGGAAAAACCGGCCAATGAACCCTTCCCC
>JABGPV010000951.1 GCA_018644785.1 Deltaproteobacteria bacterium
CATAACGGGATGGTTGATCAGGGTCGTAATGTCGTTTGAAAGAGGACGGGTCGTGGAGGAGATCCGATGCTTTTTGGAAAAAGGGGTAGCTGCGGAGCATCAATCCCGCAGAATGGTGTGTTTCCAGGTTGAAAAACGTTGAAAAGGACTCCCGTTTCGGCAACCCCTCCCGGTACCATTGGTTGAGGGTTTCTTCGTCGGGCTCAAGGTCGAAAAACGGAAACCTGTCGGCGCCATCGCCCAAAAGGGTCGCCAGGAACCTCTGTCTTTGGCTGATTGTGTCCACGGTCATCCCCTGTCACCTCCTAAAGAGTTGAGGCGGTACAACTTGTGTGGTATCGGGTTGGGCCGCAATTTCAGGATTATTCAGGATAATTTGCCCTGGCCGCCCGCTTGTGGTAAATAAGCGCTACAATCTTACATTTGGGCCACATCTTTTTCAAGGGTGGAATTTGTTGCGGTTGAGTTTCGTCAAATCTTAGGGTCTCGGCAAAAAATAAATGCGCAAGATTGCGCCG
>JABGPV010000952.1 GCA_018644785.1 Deltaproteobacteria bacterium
TGCTCGTGTTTTGGAAGCAAAAAATAAATGGTATGAAGAGAATAAAGATTTAGCAGATTTGGGCGAGGATAAAACAATCTCAACCATGGGCGACATGACGAATAAATTATCAGAAAATCATTCAGAGAAATAAGGAGAGAAAAATGGAAAAAATAGATTTTAAGAGTTTTATCATTGGCTTGCTTTCAGCTACATTATTTTTTGTGTTGATTGGCGCAGATAAAGTTGGAGAAAAAACTGGAGCTGAATTTGGAAATGGTAATTTGGGCGATATTGTTGTGAATTCCATCACTGTTATGGATGATGGGCATGGCGGATATATTTCGACATACAATCAAGACGGGAAACGGACTGTTTATATCGGCACGGGAGAAAATCAAAATGGATATATTCGAACTTTTAATAGGAGAGAAGATCCAACATGCTATTTAGGCACAAATAAAGATTTAGATGGGGTTGTCGTTTTAAATGATAGGTATGGTGATTTTGGTTGGAGTCAAAGCGGGAAGCAATAATG
>JABGPV010000953.1 GCA_018644785.1 Deltaproteobacteria bacterium
AGCCTGTGGTGAAAAAGGTGAAATTGTGGTACGTGGTGAAAATATTTTTCTGGAATACTGGGAGATGCCTGAAGCAACAGCCTATGCACAGCGTAATAGTTGGCATCACACAGGTGACATTGGACGCTTTGATGAAGACGGTTATCTGTGGTACGTCAAACGTAAAGCAGAAAAAGAACTGATCAAAACAGGTGGTGAAAATGTATATCCTGGAGAAGTTGAAAACATATTGTTGAAGCATCCTGAAATCAGTGAATGCTGCGTGATTGGTGTTCCGGATAAAACCTGGGGTGAAGCGGTAAAAGCGATTTGTGTCTGCAGCGAAGGAACTAAACTATCTCTGGATGCAGTACGTGATTTTGTCGGAGAACAGATTGCCGGTTTCAAAAAACCGCGGCAGGTGATTTTCGTCGAAGAACTGCCTCAGACCAATAATGAAATTGATCGTGAGGCAGTAAAAGCTAAGTGGGGAGCATAAGCTGAGAAATCACTCCGGAGTTACATAAGCCGAAGTAAT
>JABGPV010000954.1 GCA_018644785.1 Deltaproteobacteria bacterium
TTTACAATTAGAATTAGAAGAAACTTTTGGTGATATTATTGACAAGGAAATTGAGTTGATACAATGAGTTGGATAAAAATCCCAATGAAGTTTCCTGGAACTTGTATTGTTTGTAATGAAAAAATTGAAATCAATGAAATTGGACTATGGTCAAAAGGTACTGGTGTAAAACATGAAAAATGTGCTCAAACCAATGAATTACAATGTGTTGTATGTGGTTCTCCTGCTGGATGCACTCAATGTGAATTTCAGGATATTTGTGATATTCAAAATGTGTCTCAATTATGTATATGTAAGAAATGTAGTGATGAAAAAGATGCTTTTCAATCTTATCAAAAATCATCTAACAAAAATTATCCTATTTTAAATTCATCCAAAACATCATAATCTCTAATATTCATAATTATTCCAAATTACAGGTATTTCAAACTAGATTAATATATGAAAACTTACTGCTTCAAATCACTATCATGCATTCTGAAAAGATTGATGAATATATTAAAAATAATACTGCTGC
>JABGPV010000955.1 GCA_018644785.1 Deltaproteobacteria bacterium
CGTAGCGGGTCGGACCACGTTAACTATTTGTATATATTTATGAACCTTCTAAGAAATACCGCTATTTGGCCCCTATATTGCACTTTTTAGGGGTAAAACGAGCGTTATTCACGGGAATCAACGGCGAGAGCTGAAAGACACGCACTGCATCAGGAGATACCAATGAACTTCGAGAGACTTCTATTGTTTATGGTGTCCATTTTAAGGTCAAAAAGGGCGATATAGAACCTGAAAACACCTTTTCTTGGGACGTTAATCTCCAATAATCAATAAGTTGGCATGGTCCGACCCCCGACCCCCCCTCAGAAGATAATCAAAACTCTCACTTGATTGATTGCTTATTTTGAAGAACATCATTCCAGTCCTGGCCTCCTTACCTGTGACCTCCATCGGTTTTTTGGTTGTGGGGCTGGATGTGACTCGTCAGGTCCGGTTTCCCGTGAGTGTCCCCGATAAGAAAAAAACGATAATCCAAAGGATGATGGCCTCGTAAAAAGTCACGAATCTATCTACAGAT
>JABGPV010000956.1 GCA_018644785.1 Deltaproteobacteria bacterium
TGTCCTCCGACCAATGGTTACCTGTCCATTTCAACCATTGTTGGCTAGATTTGTTGAAAACGAATTTCCCATCATAGCGATACGCATACAAAATGCCGTCTCCGAGCTCTTCCGCTCCAAGGCATTCTTCAATGAATTGATTTTCTGCGGCCTCATCCGGATTGGAGGGCGTCTGCTTTTTGTCGGGTGTTTTCATGGTGGTTTTGGTGGTCATAATATGAAATCCTCATTTTCCGTTTTTCCATTCCATTCAAAATCTGAAAAATGTGCACACATCGAGCTGGGGGAAACCGTTGTTGGCTCTATCCCCGAAAGGACCCAAGCGTTTGGAACGATTGGGTTGTAGAAAAGAAGGGGGATCGGGGGACGGATAGAAATTCAACCTTCATCCCCGCTCATCGTTGATGTGGCGGAGGGCGTCTTCAACAGACCGAAAAGTCTGCTCACCCGAGGGATAAATTATACCCCTTTCGTCCATGAAGATATTGCCACCAGGCTTGATACCCGTTCTAACCAC
>JABGPV010000957.1 GCA_018644785.1 Deltaproteobacteria bacterium
AAAATCGACTGAACAACAAAATCGGTCCAAGACCGACCTCAGCACGCCGAAGCCTGATACGGGGGTCAATTTGTTTCTGGAGGCGCGCGAAATGGCGGATCAGGGGCAGCTTCCAAAAGCCCTTGAACTTTGCGCGGTCTTTCTGGGGGAAAATCCTGTGCATGTGGAGGCGCATTTTCTCATGGGGCTGATTCATGAAGCCCTGCAAAATGAGAACAAAGCCGAAGCGTTTTATAATAGAGCCATCTATTTGAACCCGGAGCATGTGGAAGCATTGAACCATATGGCTTTCATTGAATTACAGCGGGGAAACAATAACAGCGCTGAGCGATTGCGGCAACGGGCCCGGGATATCAGCAGGGGCACGATGCATCGTGCCCCTACGGATGAGAGGGTGAAAATATGAAATACAGCCCCGACATCCATCGCCGCCGTTCCATTCGATTAAAAGGATATGATTATTCACAGGCGGGATTGTATTTCATCACCATCTGTGCACAAAACGGCCTTTGTTTG
>JABGPV010000958.1 GCA_018644785.1 Deltaproteobacteria bacterium
TTCAAATATTCCAAACCCCATTGCAGTTGTCCTTTTTCAATCTGTTTCTTCATTTGAGCAGAACCTGTAAAATATTCCCGGGCTAATAACGCAATCTCACGGGTGGTGAGATTATTTCCAGCCACTCGGGAGATAAACCGGTCGATCTCCTCGGACTTAATTTTGTTTACGCGCGTAAACGGTAAGATTGTATACAGATATGAACGCGCCGGAAACTTTCCCGACAGGATATTTTTGCTTACCGTGGCTGAAAGTGTACGACTCATGGCTGCTCTCACACTTACCCAGGCTTTACTTTTTTCTAATTGAACCGCGATTTCGGCCATAGAAAGCCCATGGGTGCTTTTTAATACTTCGATCAGCTTGACCTGTTCGATAATATTCATTTCTTTGGTAAAGCTGTCTCGCATCAGCCGGATAATACCCATGGCTTCATCATTACCCAAAGAGAGATAGGGAACGCTTGTAATCGCTAATTTTTTAGCACACCTGATGCGTTTGAAACCATCCAGTAA
>JABGPV010000959.1 GCA_018644785.1 Deltaproteobacteria bacterium
TCTGATAACTTCCGCCTCTCATATATCTATAATGAATATCAGGATAATCGTCTGCCATCCATTGCCACACATTTCCGGCCATATCGTATAATCCATATGGGCTGACACTTTTTTTGGTTTCAAATTCGCCGTACTTTTTCCCATTGAAAAAACCTACTGGTGTAGTTCTGTTATAATTTTTTATGCTTTCCTCAATTTTATGTCTGTTTCCGTAGAAGTTTGCCATTTGCTTTGAAAACTCATTTCCCCATGGAAATGCTCTTTTATCGGTTCCTCTTGCTGCTTTTTCCCACTCGTTTTCGTAAGGTAAACGCCAGCCATAAAATTCAGCATAGGCTTTTGCGCCAAACCATGTTATCATTATAGCAGGATGATTTCCGTAACCTTTGTCAACTAAAAATTTTGTGTTTGCAAATTTTATGTGCATCCCAGGTTCACCAATTGGCATTAAAAGTTTGTAGCCATCAGTAATTTCTATTTCGTGAATGTATCCAGAAAATTTGTCGCCGGGATA
>JABGPV010000096.1 GCA_018644785.1 Deltaproteobacteria bacterium
CTTCTCGAACATAACGGGCCAGAGGGGCTCCTTTGGCCGTCAAAATCCACGCGGAAACAATGGACGGCTTTGTCTTGAGGAAAGCAAGGGTCTCCCGGGCATCTGCCGTATCATCAAACAAGAGGGCAGCCGTACAATTGTAGGCAACGATGTCTACAATGGTGGATATCTGCGCTTCCATTGTTCGACGAATTTCCCATCGGTCATAAACCATAAAACCTGCGAAACCCAACAGGAGGGTTGTGATATTCACGGCCATGACGACCAGAAGGAATTTTTGTTTGATGGTTCTATCTTTGAAAAGCGTCATAATGGCCCTTCATGGCATTTTGAGGTTTACAGGTTTTGAACCATATACAATATCGGACATTCTGAGCAGTCTCGACCGGATTTTCAGACGGGATTTACGAACAGCCGAGAGATTGATGATAAATCTTTTCTGTTCCTTTTCGTCTTTCCGCAAATCACCCGGGCCTTTGAAAGAAACCATTCCCCCCAAACCAACAAATTCTGCCTTGTCGCTGACCGTCAGGATAGGCTTACCATTGACTTTCTTGAGAAGGTCCTTCAGGATTTTGGTTTCTGTGTCGCCCACAAAAAGAACCTGGCAGGAATCATCTATATCCTCGGGTCTGGTCAGTGAAGAAACCACCAGTGTTTTTCCTTTGATCGTTTTGCCTTTCATGGGCTTCAGTGCTTCATAAACCTGCGGAGCACCATAAATAGCCATTTTGATGGTATCTGAAGACGCATTTTCCGGCCAGTCCACAAAAAGGAGAAAGTTGTAGAGATACAGGGCCGTGATCTTCGGTTTTTGAGGATTTTGTGAATCAGAGGAAAGAGATGCCCGTGGCATGCTGATCCAGAATATGATCAGCAAAAGACAGAACAGTAATCTTGCAGTTTTCCCCAGGGCGACTTTCATTACACTCAGCAGGTTACAGATTAAGGCCAGCTGGCCAGGAAATATCGATCAATTTCATCCATGGCCGGTTGAAACTGAAGATCCTTGTGCATGGCGCAAATGACTTCAACAGAACAGATGGGCACCCAGAAGGCTTCCTCCGAAATACGTTTTTGAACCTTCGACAGCAGTCTTTCCCTTTCTTCCGGATCCGGAGCGCCGTTTGCCTGTTCCAGAAGGCGGTTGATTTCGGGCGTTGTTCCGTAACAGGTGTTGGCGTCAGCCATAAAAAAATGGTTCAACAGCGCACTGGCATCGAAAATGGAATAACTGCCCCAGGTCAGGAAAACGAGGGGGATTTCCCCGTTTAGAAACTTTTGATAGAGCTGATCCCACTTTCCCATCATCCATTTAGGCCTTGCCCGGATTCCCACGGCTTTCAGGTCCTCTAAAATGCTTTCGGCCGCACTTTCGTTGTTAATGGCATAATAATCGGTATCAAAACCGGTTGGGTAACCGGCTTCTGCCAGTAGCTTCCTGGCCCTGGCAGGGTCATAAGGATAGCGGGTCACACGGTTCTCGTAACCGAAATGCAAAGGGCTCACCACGCTATCGGATGAAACAGCAAACCCGTTAAAGGCATTTTGAATGATCTTTTCCCGGTTGATAGCGTGATTCACTGCCTGGCGAACTTTTTTGTCCTTAAACGGGGTTTCGCCGCTTCGGCCTTGCGCATCCATCACCATAAAATAGACCCGCAGGATATCTGTGCTGAGGATCTTCACTTGATCGGCCTGTTTCAAAAACGGCACCTGTTCGGGGTTGACGCAACCGGAACGCATGAGGTCAACTTTTCCGGATATCAGGGCTTCCATCTGCGGAATCGTTTCTTTGATGATCCGGATTTTCAGTTTCGGTATTTTTGCTATTCCCTTGGGCCCCCCGAAATACCGGTAATTTCTTTCAAAGTTCATTTCTGTAAAACCCTCATTTGAAACCAGGCGGTACGGACCGGTTCCCACGGGATGCTGGCCGAAACCCTTGTTTCCCACTTTCTGATAGTACCCAGGCGGGTAGATAAACAGAACATTGGCAAGCAGCTGAGAAAGCGTCGGGACTGGTTTGACCACTTCAATCCGAACGCGATGATCGTCCAGTACAACCACATCTTTTATGCCCTTCAGATACCGTGAAACCCGGGAATCGGATTTTTTGAGAAGATCCAGAGAAAACTTTACGGCCGCCCCATTGAAAGGTTCTCCATTGTGGAACCTGACCCCTTTTCGAAGTGTCAGTTCCATATCACCATTGTCCAGGATCCTGTAGGACCGGGCCAGCCCGGGTACGATTTTTCCAGTCACCGGACCCCTGTAAAGCAGGGTGTCTCCCCAGTTGTGGTAGAGGGTTAATACCTGACGGGTATTGCTGACGGCAGGATCCAAACTTTTCGGCCGGGCTTTACCCAGACAAACCACAAGTGTGTCATTTTTGGTTTGAGATAACGCATCCACCGGAGCACTCAGGCAGGAAAGAAGTATACAAAAAGTTAAAAAAAATCTTATCATGTAATACTCCCCAAACGGCCTATTTCCCGAATCTGCTTCGGTTACGAATCAAGGCCCGTTTTGTTATTGAATTTAGCACCCGGGGGATAAATTGTAAAGCCCATTGAAGCGATCACAGGGGCGTTTCAAACCATTCTGCCGAGTGGAAATCAGAGGGCTTTTTGGCAAAGGTCTTTGAGATCAGGGTGTTTCTTTTATCTTGACAATCATTTGAACGGCTGGTACATAGTTACATTGTAGCTAAATCATAGCCATAGGGTTTTCTGCCTTCACTTTGAAAAACAATGACAACCGCTATTATGGAACAGACACTTACAGGAGGTTATGTCATGGATATCATCCCCGAACTGATCGAAATTGTTGGCCCGGAAAACGTATTTGATGATCGCGTCGAATGCTTGAGCAATTCTCGAGATCTTTCCGTGCACGAGGGCATCCCCGATGTGGTGGTCTTCGCTTTTACCACGGAACAGATATCCGCCATCATGCGGCTCGCCAATGACAAGAAGATTCCGGTGACCGTGCAGGGCTCAGGGACCGCCACCACCGGGGCGTCCCTGCCCGTGGAAGGAGGCATCCTCCTGGATCTTCACCGCATGAACAACATACTTGAAATCGACAAGGACAATTTCTATGCCCGGGTGGAACCGGGTGTCATCTGCGTGCAATTGAACGCGGAACTGGGCAAACAGAACCTCATGTTCCCCCCCAACCCCGGCAGCGAGGCCATCGCCACCATCGGGGGCATGATGTCCACCAACGCCAGCGGTCACCGGGCGGTCAAATACGGAACGGCCCGGGATTATGTCAAGGATCTCAAGGTGGTCCTGGCCGACGGCACCGTCATCGATACCGGCTTTAAAACCCCCAAGTCCGCGTTTGGTTATGATCTCAACCGGGTCTTCGCCAGTGCCGAGGGAACCCTGGGGGTCATAACGGAGATTACCGTCAAAATTCAGGTCCTCCCGGAATACAACGCACTGGCCCTGGCCATTTTTGACGACCTGTTTGCAGCGGGCGCCGCCGTCACCCACATCATCGGGAGCGGTATTCAGCTCACCGCCTGTGAAATTCTCGACAAATACAGCCTGAAGGTGGTGGAAAAGGCCATTGAACGGGATATTACAGGCATCGAGGCCATGCTGATTATTGAGTCGGACGGGGTCAAGGAAACCGTTGTCAAAGACATGGAACGGATCAACGAAATCTGCAGGAAACACCAAGTCAAGGAGTTTACCTGGTCCGATGATCCGGTCAAAGCCGAAGAAATCATGGCGGCCCGGGGAAAGCTGGTGCCGACACTATCCCGAATCAAACCGGGGAACCGGCTGGTGGCCATTTCCGAAGACCTGGGCATCCCCCCCACCAAGATTCCGGAAGTCATCAAACGGGCCCAGGAAATATCCCAGAAGTATGATCTTTTGATGACCACCTTCGGACACATCGGCGACGGAAATGTCCACACCACCATGGTCACCGACATGCGGAGCAAGGATGAATGGGATCGGTTGCGCCCCGCTGCCGACGAACTGGCCGACCTGGCCCTTGAAATGGGGGGCACCATCACCGCCGAACACGGAACGGGCCTGGCCCGGGCTCCCTACATTGAAAAACAGTTGGGGCCGGCCCTGGACGTCATGCGGTCCATCAAAAAAGCCCTCGATCCCAATCATATCCTGAACCCGGGTAAAATGGGGCTGGAGAAGAAGAAAACCGACATTTACGATCATTTTGCCTTTCAACCGCTCATCGACCATCCGGAAGGCGTCAATTCCTTTGGAAAGCGCATTGATGACGAACTTCTGGCCTGCATCTGCTGCGGCTTCTGCCGCCTGGGGTGCCCCACCTTCAGCATCACCCACCGGGAAAGCAAGAACGCCAGGGGCCGTAATGTGCTGGCCTTCAATTATTTAAACGGCACCATCGAACCCAGTAAGGAATTTATTGAATCCTTTTACACCTGCGCCACCTGCCAATCCTGTACCTATTTCTGTCCGGCCCAGGTGAAGGTGGACGAAATTGTCGAAAGCGTCCGTGAAAAACTATACGAAGATGGTCTGGCGCCCGAATCGGCGCTTTCGGTCCAGGATAACATCAGCAAAACCGGCAACGTGTACGCCAGCGCCCAGAAAGACCGGATCGACATCTATCCGCCCGCCCTCAAGAAACTGGCGGAAAGCGCGGAGCTTAAACCCCAGGCGGAAACCCTTCTGTTCATGGGGTGCGTGCCCAGCTATCTGGACATGAAAATGGTCCCCAGCCTGATTAAACCCCTCGATGCGGCAGGGGTGGACTACACCACACTGGCCACCGACGAGACCTGTTGCGGGTTCCCGCTGTTTCTCCTGGGAGACCGTGAAGGGTTCAAAGCCAACGGGGAGATGCTCATCAACAAAATCAAAGCCACCGGGGCCAGCGAACTGGTCACGCCCTGTGCCGGTTGTTACAAGACCTTTGCCAAGCTCTACCCCGAAATAGGGGATTTGGGCGTCCAGATCTATCACTCGGTCCATTATCTCGAAAAATTGATCAACAACGGGCGCATAAAGCTGAAAGGGGATTTGGGCAAGAAAGTGACCTATCACGATCCCTGCGACCTGGGCCGGGCCTTCAAGATTTTTGAAGAACCCCGCAATATCATAAAAAGCGTGCCGGGGGCGGAATACGTGGAGATGGCCCGCAACAGGCTGAAAGCCCGTTGCTGCGGCGCAGGCGGCGGCATGCAGGCCAACGATCCGGATCTGGCGGTGGCCATGGCCGCAGAAAGGGTTCGGGATGCCATGGCGGCGGGGGCGGACATCATTGTCTCCGGTTGCGCCGCCTGTAAAGACAATCTGAAAAAGGGCGTCAAAACCATCCCCAAAAAAGAACGGGGAAAAATGAAGGTGATGGATATCACCGAGATGGTGGCAAAAGCCTTGAATGAATAGGACGAGGGACCTCATGACGGAGAAAAAACAGGGTAAATTCAGGAAAATCGCGGCGACCAAGACGTGCAAAAAGCTCATGGCCGACCACTTTTATGAACTGGATGAAGCGTCTCGGAGCGGTTCCAGGAAAATCGCATGGTGCACCAGCGTGGGCCCGGCGGAACTGCTGCGGGGTATGGGATTTCTGGTCTATTTTCCTGAGAATCACGGCGCCATGCTGGGGGCCACCCGCATGGCCACGGATTTGATCCCCTATGCCAACGCCCAAGGGTATTCACCCGATATCTGCTCTTACCTCACAGCGGACGTGGGAAGCTATATTCAGAAAAAAAGCCCCCTCACCATGGCATACAATATTGAAACGGTTCCCAAACCCGATGTGCTGGTGTTCAACACCAACCAGTGCCGCGATGTTCAGGACTGGTTTTCGTGGTATGCCAGGGAACTGAACGTACCGCTGGTGGGAGTCCATACCCACCGGGACATCGGGGCCATCGGCCCGGTTCAGATCCAGGACATCGGCAGCCAAATCGAGGGTATGGTTCCGGAACTGGAAGCGATAACCGGCGAAAAGCTGGACATGGACCGATTCAAGGAGGCCTTGGGCCACTCCAAGCGAACCTCCGAGCTCTGGCGGGCCTGCCTGGAATCGGCCAGCGCCGTTCCCTCTCCCTGGACCTTTTTTGATGCCACCATCCACATGGGGCCGGCCGTGGTGGCCCGGGGCACAAAGGAAGCCGTGGACTATTACGAGCTTCTCCTTCCGGAACTGCAACAACGGATCAAGGATGGCGTAGCAGCGGTTGAAGGGGAAACACACCGGCTCTACTGGGAAGGGATGCCCATTTGGGGTAAACTGCGACCCCTGTCGGATCAATTCCTGTCCCTCAAAACCTGCGTGGTGGCATCCACCTACTGCAACAGCTGGATATTTGACCAGCTGGATCCGGCGGCACCCTTCGAAAGTATGGGCCGGGCTTACACGGAACTTTTTATCGTCAGGGACGAGGCCTTTAAGGAGCAGTACATCACCGACTGTTTTCGGAAATACAAATTTGACGGCATTATCTTTCACGACGCGAAAACCTGCCCCAACAATTCCAACAATCGTTACGGCATGCCGGAGCGTTTAACCCGCAAACTGGAAATACCGGTGCTCACCATCAACGGGGATTTGTGTGATCTCAGGTGCTACTCCGAAGAACAGGCCAAAACCAATATTGAAGCCTTTATTGAACAGCTGGAAGAATAACATCAGAGAAAATGGACAGCAAATTGTATGCAGGCGTCGATATCGGCGCCTCTCGCACCAAGGTTGCCATTCTTAACGGGGATAAACAGCTCCTCGGATATTCGGTCAGCAAATCGGGGACTGATTTTGCTAAAACCGCTGACATGGGTCTGGCTGATTCACTGAAAATGGCGGGTGTTCTTAGAAAAGATGTGGCCGGTTGTGTCTCCACCGGTTATGGCAGAAAAAACGTTTCGTTCAGCACGGAAACCAAAACAGAGATCGGATGTCATGCCAAGGGATGCTACCACTATTTCCCCGTGGCCATGACCATTATTGACATCGGGGGACAGGACAACAAAGTCATCAAGGTTGACGAAAAAGGCCGACGGCTCAATTTTAAGATGAACCGAAAATGCGCTGCCGGAACCGGAGCATTCCTGGAGGAGATGTCCATGCGTCTGGATATTCCCCTGGAAAAAATGGACTCACTTGCCCGCCAATCGGAAGAAATGGTGGAATTGGGCAGTTATTGTACGGTTTTTTCGGGAACTGAGGTCCTGGAAAAGATCCGGCAGGGAAAAAAGGTGCCCGACATTGTCAAAGGACTCTTTCATTCCGTCATCAAGCGGGTTCTTGAAATGGATTCATTGACCGACGAAGTGGCCATGACCGGGGGCGTGGTGGCCCATAACCCGTATCTGGTTCAAATGGTGGAAGAAAAGATCGGGAAAAAAATCCTGATACCGGAGCACCCCCAATTGACCGGCGCTGTCGGAGCAGCACTCTTTGCCATTGATGACTGTTGATCTGGGCGCCTCGGCCTAACTTTCAATCATCAATCAACAATCGTATGGGGAGGAATAATCATGAACATTAGCAAATGGATGCATGCGGGAACAATGGTGAAAATGAACGCCATGAACTATCCCGACAAGCTGGGGTGGCAGGATAAAACTCAGGAATTCACTTTCAAAGAATGGAATGATAGATCCTGCCGGTTTGCCAACGGACTTCACCATATGGGCGTGGGGCATAAAGATGCCTTTGCCGTCATCGCATTTAACCGTGGCGAGTGGATGGACATTTATGCCGGATGCGCCAAGGGCGGCCAGATGGTTGTCCCCATCATGTTTCGACTGGGGGGCCCTGACGTTGAATACATCGTCAACCATTCCGAATGCAAAGCAATCGTGGTGGAAGCACCTTTTGTGGAACTCATTGACAGCATCCGGGAAAATCTGCCGATCCCTGAAAACGGCTACATTTACATGGGGGACGGGCCCGTACCGGATGGTTACGTGGGTTACGAGGACTTCCTTGCCAACGCCTCTCCGGAAGAACCGGATCTCATGGTGGACAGCGCCGATATCTGGTGCATCATGTACACCTCCGGAACAACCGGCAGGCCCAAAGGGGTGATGAGAACCCATGAGTCCAACGTGAGCCAGTACTATTTAAACGATATCAACATGGGGGTACGGCCCACGGATAAAGTGATGTTGGTCATGCCCATGTGCCATGTGAACTCCATCTTTTACTCCTTCCCCTACACGCTGGTCTCCGCCCCGGTTTTTGTGTACAACATGGTCAGCTTTGATCCGGAAGATCTCCTCAAAACCATCGAAGAGTACAAAATCACCTTCACCTCTCTGGTGCCTACCCATTACATTATGATGCTGGGACTTCCAGACGACGTGAAAAACAATATCGACGTCTCCTCCATCCGGCAGTTGCTCATCTCTTCGGCGCCGGCCAGGAAAGATCTCAAACTGGCCATTATGGACTATTTCAAGAACGCCGAACTGTGGGAGGCCTACGGCAGTTCCGAAGGGGGTCTGGTGACCCTGCTCCGGCCCGAGGACCAGTTCAAAAAACTGGGATCCATCGGCAAGGAAATTTTCGGCACCGACCGGATCAAAATCCTGGATGAAGAGCGAAATGAAGTGCCCGACGGCGAGGTGGGTGAATTATTCTATCGGACGCCCATGCTGTTCAAGGAATACCTGAAAGAGCCTGAAAAGACCAAAGAGGCATTTATCGGGGAATGGTCGTCCGCCGGTGACATGGTTAAAAGAGATGAAGACGGTTACTATACCCTGGTGGATCGAAAAGCGAACATGATTATCACCGGGGGAGAGAATGTTTACCCATCGGAAATAGAAAGTGCCGTAGGCGCCCACGAAGCCATCAAGGATATCGCCGTCATCGGCATCCCCGATGAAAAATGGGGTGAATCCATCAAAGCGGTGGTGGTCTTAAATGATGGTTATGAGGAAAACGAGGATACGGTTAAGGCCATCATGGAATTTTCCCGCGGTAAGATCGCCGGGTTCAAACGACCCAAAACCATCGATTTTGTAAAGGATGATGAAATGCCGAGAACGCCCACGGGAAAAATACTGCATCGTATTCTCAGGGAAAAATACGGCAAATGGAGCGATTCGTAATAGAGAGCTATCAGCTGTTAGCCTTTAGCTGGAAGCGGTCGGTGTAAATAACAAACAACTGGAGGTAAAAAACGTATGTTGACCAAAGCATTTGTGCCGTTCGGCGGATATTATTCAACCCCCTTTACCCGTTGGCAGGGGAGCATGGCCAACGAAAATTCCATTGTTCTGGCCGGCAATACCAAAAAACGATGGCTGGCCCAGAAGGGCTGGGACGCGGGCATGTTCGATTATCTGGTTTTCGGCGTCACCATCAGCCAGAAGAGCCAGTTCTATGCCAGCACCTGGGCCGCCGCAATCATGGGTGCAGGTGGTATTCCAGGGGTCACCCTCGGCCAAGCCTGCACCACCAGCGCCACGTGTGTTTTCAATGCGGCCATGGGCGTCGAAACGGGGCTCTATAAAAACTGCTGTGCCCTGATGACCGACCGTTGCTCCAACGGCCCCCATACCGTATGGCCCAATCCCAATGGTCCCGGTGGCGAGGTGCTTTCCGAAAACTGGGTCATGGACAATTTCAACAGTGACCCCAACGTGGGCCTGAAAATGATCGAGACTGCTGAAAATGTGGGCAAGACCGGCGGTTTTACCAAGGAGCAGTGTGACGAACTGGTCCTCCGGCGGTATGAGCAGTACATGGAAGCCCTGGCCGATGATCGGGCTTTTCAGAAACGGTACATGTTCCCCGCAGAAGTGAAGGTAAGCCGAAAAAAGACCAAACTGGTTGAGCTGGACGAAGGTCCCATGCCCACCACAAAAGAGGGCTTAGCAAAACTAAGGCCCGTCATTCCCGGGGGCATACTCTCTTTTGGCGCCCAGACGTTCCCGGCGGACGGCAACTGCTCCATCATTGTCACCACCGAGGAAAAGGCAAAGGAATTGAGCGCGGATCCCGCCGTTCCCATCCAGGTCATCTCTTACGGTTATTCCAGGACCGAGCCCGGGCACATGGCGGCAGCCCCCGTGCCGGCCTCGAAGATGGCCCTCAAAAACGCGGGGCTCAGTATCAATGATATCAAGGTCATCAAAACCCACAATCCCTTTGTGGTGAACGACCTGTACATGGCCCAACAATTCGGCATCGATGCCATGGGGACCGATGACCTTTGCTTTAACAACTACGGATCTTCTTTGATCTACGGCCACCCCCAGGGCCCCACGGCGGGGCGAAACATTGTCGAAGGGTTTGAAGAAACCGCCATGAAAGGCGGCGGCTACTTTATGTGGGCCGGTTGCGCGGCAGGAGATACGGGCGGCGCTATCATTTTTAAAGTCGGTTAATTCATTCAAATCATATTGACCCACCGGGTCATACTTGCTACAAGAGGCCATTCTCAGAATAAATGAGGATGGCCTTTTTTTCGGGCCACGCAAAACGGTTTTTAACTGATCTCAGTTGATGCAATTACGGGGTTGTTGACCCATGGAAATGATTATTTTTCAGTCGCTTGGGGGTTTGGGGCTTTTTCTTTTCGGCATGAAAATCATGTCGGAAGGATTGCAAAAAGTGGCCGGCAACAAGATGCGGCAAATCCTGAGCATCGTGAGCAACAACCGTTTTGTGGGCTGTGGAATGGGGGCGCTTGTGACCAGCGTCATCCAGAGCTCCAGCGCCACCACCGTGATGCTGGTCGGTTTTGTGGATGCGGGGCTCATGAGTTTTGTTCAGGCCACCGGCGTGGTGTTGGGCGCCAATATCGGAACCACCGTTACAGCACAGTTAATTGCGTTTAAAATTACCGCCTATGCCTTGCCTGCCATTGCGGCGGGCGTTCTTTTGAAATTTTTTCTGGGCCGGCGAAAATGGATTTATGTGGGCGATGTCCTCCTGGGTTTCGGCCTCATATTTTTTGGCCTGGCCACCATGCAGGACGGCTTTGCCCCATTAAAAGACCATCCTTCATTTGTTGCGCTTTTCACCCGGTTTAATGCCGACGACATGCTCAGCATTTCCCTCTGCATTCTTGTGGGCACCATCATGACCATGATTCTGCAGAGTTCCAGCGCCACCATTGGCGTCACCATGGCCCTTGCCAGCCAGGGGCTCCTCAATTTCGAAGCGAGCGCGGCCCTGATTCTGGGAGACAATATCGGGACCACCATAACCGCCCAGCTGGCCAGTATCGGAGCAAGCGTTAACGCCCGGCGAACGGCACGGGCCCATGCCATTTTCAATGTTTTGGGCGTGCTGCTCATTATTTCTTTTTTCCCGTTGTTCTTAGAAGGGGTTATTTGGATAACCGGCCATATGATGGATATCGGGCCTCCCGATCTTCTGGTTCACGGGGAACATCCCAACATCGGAAGATATATTGCCAATGCTCACACATTCTTTAATGTGATCAGTGCCTTATTTTTCCTGATGTTCCTGCATTATCTGGTTAAGGTGACCTGCTGGCTGGTACCGGAAAAGAAGGAGGCGCAAGCCTTAGATGAGTTGCGCCGTATCAAATACATACATTCCAAATATATCGATACCCCATCGGTTGCCATTGTCCAGGCCCGGGCGGAAATCGTTCGAATGGGGGAAGCGGTTCAGCTCATGTATAATGATGTGATTCATTCCATGAAGAACCGGAAGCTGGAAGAGCTTTCCAAGTGGCGGCAGCGGGAAGACATCATTGACTCCCTTCAAAAGGAGATTATCCAGTTTTTGATCAGTGTGATGCAGAAACGGGTCAGTCCCGAAGAATCAAAAGAGATTGCATCTCTAATGCGTATGGCCAACAACCTGGAACGGGCCGGAGATGGCGTGGAAAATATCGCCGAGCTCCTTGAAGAACTCTTCGAAGATAATCTCCATCTTTCCGAAGGGGGTATTCACGATTATGAGCAGATCTCCAAGAAGGTTGAAGCTTTTCTGGATCTTATCGTAAAAGGCATCAAGGCGGAAGATCAGGAAATCATGGTTCGCGCCCAACAGTTGGAAAATGACATTGACGGCATGCGGGAGGATATGAGAGGAAATTACATCATGCGGCTTCAGAGTGGCCTTTGCACGGTGGATCCGGGGCTCATTTTCGTGGACATGCTCACGTCTTTTGAGAAAATCGGAGACTTCTGCTACAACGTCGCCCAGGCCGTGGCCGGTCTCAAATAGGATTGTTTGTTACATGGAACCACAAATTGAGGTAAAGAAAACCCACTGTACCCGCTGCGGAGAATGCTGCCTTGCCGCCGGCCCCTCCCTGCAGAAATCCGATCTGCCCCTATTTTTCAATCATGTGTTGGATAGCACCCACCTCTATACCATTCGTAAGGGCGAGCTGGTTCGGGATAATATCAATGATGCGCTGAAATTCACCGATCAGGAGATCATAAAGCTGAAGGATCGGGAAACCGGAAAAGGGTGCATCCTCTATGACGATGGCGAGAAAGCCTGCACCATTTATGCGGATCGACCCAGCCAGTGCCGGGCCTTTGCCTGCTGGGACAGCGAGGAATTTAAAGCGGTCTTTGCCGAACCGAAGGCCACCAGAAAAGATATTATCAGGGATCCCAATCTGCTTCGCCTGATTTCCGCCCATGAAAAAACCTGCGATTATCAGGTCATTTCCCATTACGTCAAACAGATCCAACAAAAGGGCGATTCGATCATTCGTGAGGTTCTGAAAATCCTCCAATATGACCAAGATATCCGGCGGCTCACCCATGAAAAACTGGGAATTGATCCCAGAGAACTGGATCTTCTTTACGGGCGGCCCCTGACCGAGACCATTCACATGTTCGGGCTGACCGTAAAGCAAGAAGCGGACGGCTCTTTTTTGCTGACCACAGAGGACCACTAACCGGTTTTCGTCCCTTTTCACCGCAAAACAATAGAACCGTGTGCAAAAATTTCGCCCGACGGTATCCTGTGTAATTATTTTTTTCCGAGGCCCTAAAACCAAAAAAGGAGGAAATCATGACCAGACCTTCCGTTATTGTCATCGGTGCCGGGCTGGGGGGCCTTTCCACCGGAATCTATGCCCAAATAAACGACTATCAATGCCAAATATTTGAACATGCCCGGCATCCCGGCGGGGTGGCGGCTGAATGGAAACGGCATGGTTACACCATTGACGGCGGCATTCACTTTTACATGGGCTACAGGCCTGGACGACCCGACCATGATATCTATCGGGAGCTTGGCATCTATCAAGAGGACCAATACCTTGAGATGACAAAATACGGTCGCTTTCTGGACCCTTCCCATGACCGCTCTCTGGATATCACTCAGGACCTGGATCAACTCGCCGCATCCATGAAGGATATCTCCCCTGAGGATGCCCCCTTTATCAACAAAGTCATCACGGGGGCTAAGGCCTTCAGGCATTCGAATATGACCGTATCCATGGAAAAGCCACCGGATATGAGCTGGTGGTGGGACACATTTAAAATGATGATCAAGATGAAAGGGACTCTCCGATACTATTCCGGGTGGTATATGCAATCGCTCGACGAGGCCACCAGGGAGCTCCATGATCCCTGGTTGGCTCATGTCTTTAAGCACCTCTTTTTGCCTGAGGTGCCGGTGGTCTTTATCATGATAATTTTGGGTGCGCTGTCAGGCGGCAACATGGCTGTTCGGAAGGACGGCTCCGGGGGGTTCGCCCGGGCCCTGGAAAAGCGCTATTTGGATCTGGGTGGTGGGGTTGCCTATGGATCAACCGTGGAAAAAATATTGGTTGAAAAAGATAGCGCCGTGGGCGTTCGGCTGTCAAACGGCGAAGAATATCGGGCCGATCACATTGTATCGGCCGCTGATGGACATTCGACGCTTTATGACTTGCTGGACGGTCAGTACTTAACTGCGGAACTTAAAAAGCTGCACGAAGAATGGCCACTTTGGAAGCCCGTAGTTCTGATCAATTACGGGGTGACCCGTGATTTTTCAGACGAACCCGCCATTACGATGCTTAAAGCCACATCAAACATGGGGGCCGGTTATCTTGCCGGTGATTGCTGGGTCATTCGTATCTTCAACTATTGTCCGAACTGTGCACCTGCGGGACGAACCCTCGTGCAGGTCATGATCGAATCCGAATGGAAGCCATGGAAAGATATCCGGGAGGATAAGGAGGCTTACAACGCCGAGAAAGAAATGACGGCTAAGCAGGTATCGGAACGACTGAATGATGTGTGGCCCGGAATCAAGGATCAGGTTGAAATGACAAACGTGGCCACGCCCCATACCTGGTGGCGCTATACCCGGAATCGTCAGGGTGCTTTTGAAGGTTTTGCCATTACTGACAAAATATTTGCAACAAGTGTAAAACGAACACTCCCGGACCTCGACAATTTCTTTATGGCCGGCCAATGGGTGGTACCGGGCGGCGGGGTTATACCGACCCTGCTATCCGGAAAACATGCCGCCATGCTCCTGTGCCACCGAGACCGCAGAGCGTTTAACACAACATCTGATGATGGAGAAAAGCCATGAGAATTAAGCCCCTGTTTATCGTCGGCCTTGCCCTCTGGCTGGTGCTCCAGGCGGCGTTGGCATGCTGCGCCCGGAAGGATACCCTGCTCATCGCCTATAAATCCCACATTAAGACTTTGGGGTTTTCCAATCCCACCACGAGAAAAGCCTTTATTCTGGCACATAACTGGGCTGATACCCTGGTTTACCGCGACCCCCAGAAGAAAGCCCTGGTTCCCTGCCTTGCCGAATCCTACCGATCCGTGGGAAAGCACAGCATTCAATTTCGACTTCGAAAAGGGATTCGATTCCACAACGGGGAACCGTTCAACGCCGATGCGGTTAAAGCCTCCTTTGACTATCTGAAGGATGTCGAACTGATGTCCTCCCTGCCCTATGGGTTTCTAAAAGGGGTTGAAGTGTTGGATGAACACACGGTTCGCATCAATACCAATGTTCCTTATTCAATCGCCCTTGAAGTAATCGCAAATATCCTCCTCATCTACCCTCCCAAGTACATCCGGGAGGTGGGATTGGAGGCTTTCGGAAAGCATCCTGTCGGCACGGGACCCTATCGTTTTAAAGACTGGTCAAATCCATCGGAAATCGTGTTCGAGGCAAACCCCCACTATTTCGGAGGACCCAAGGGTAAGCCGATGATTCCCAATCTCAGGATAGTGATGATTCCCGAACAATTGGCCCGAATAGAGGCTTTATTGAGCGGCCGTGTGGATCTGATTCGAGGCGGTTCCGTAGCGCCGGATCAGATCAATTTCCTGGAGGCGAACCCGGACATCAAAATATCCAAAGCCGAAACCATGCGCATCTTCTTCCTGATCATGGACACCACCGATCGAACCAAAACACCCTTTTTTAAAGACAAACGGGTTCGAAAAGCCCTGAATCACGCAATCGACAAGCAGGCCCTTGTGAAGAAGGTCCTTAAAGACTACGCCAAGACCGCCGATTCGGTGGTTACGCCGCTTCATTTTGGTTACACAAAGGGTGTGACTTACCCTTATGATCCGACCAAGGCAAAAGAGTTGCTTAAAGAGGCCGGATATCCTAACGGTTTCGAGATGGATCTCTATTTTATTCGGGATGAAAGCGTGGCCGAAGAACTTGCCGAATATCTCAAACGGGTGGGAATAAAAACCAATCTTGTGATAAAGAAGCGGTGGAGAGATCTATACGGAGAAATTGTGGGAGGAAATACAGGTCTGGTTTTTCTACCCACGGGGGGGTATTCTATTTTTGATGCCAGCGCCATTTTGAACCTCTATTTTTTGATGGATTCCCCACGGTGCCTCGGCTCCACTTGGGAAATAGACCGAATCCTCCGGCAGGCAGATCAAACAGCCGATGTTGACCGTCGCCACCGTCTGCTTGCGAAGGCCCAAAAAATCATTTCAGAGGAAGCCTTCTGGGTGCCTCTCTACTACGGCAACTCGGTTTCGGCCATGAAAAAAGATCTGAATTTTCAGACAAGCTATGACGAAATCGATCGCTATTTTGACGCATCCTGGTTCCGGGAATGATGAAAGCCTTTGCACAGAATAGCTCAAAAAAAGGGCGATCATAAGATCGCCCTTTTTTGTTGAATTATTAATAAAAACGGTCCTTGTTTAGAACAGGCCGCTCACCTTTCCGGTGTCCGTATCCACGTCAATCCGCCTGAAGGCGGGGTTGGAACCGGTTCCAGGCATCAGGCTGATGGCACCGGCGCAGGGGCAGAGGAACTTGGCACCGGAGTAGATCAAAACGTCCCGGATGGGCAGGGTCCAGCCCTTGGGCACGCCCTTGACCGACGGGTCGTGGGAGAGGCTCAGGTGGCTCTTGACCATCATGGTGGCGAAGTCGTCGTACTTGGGATCGTTTTCAAGCATCTTGGCCTTGGATTCCGCTTCGGGAGTCCAGCTCACGCCGTCAGCGCCGTAGACTTCCTTGGCGATGGTTTCCACGCGGTCGCGCAGCTTCATCTCCAGGGGGTAGAGGAATTTGAAATCGTTTTCCTCGTTACAGGCGTCGATGACGGCATCTGCGAATTCCAGTGCGCCTTCGCCGCCCTTTTCCCAGTGCTTGGACTCGGCACAACGGGCGCCGGCTGCTTCGGCCGCCTTGCGGACGACGGCGCACTCGGCGTCGGTGTCAGTGTAGAAGCGGTTGATGCAGACCACCGGGTTGATACCGGCCTTTCGGATGACGCCGATCATGTGGACCATATTCTCGCAGCCCTTTTCCACCAGTTCCAGATTCTCCTGGGTGTAAACGGGATCCATGGCGATGCCCGGGACCACCTTGGGACCGCCGCCGTGCATTTTAAGAGCACGAATGGTGGAGG
>JABGPV010000960.1 GCA_018644785.1 Deltaproteobacteria bacterium
GACGCCTGATGGCGCTTCTGGTTAACGGTTTCCGGTTTTCTGGCTTCATAAGTTTCGCTATGTTTAGATGCTCATTAGGTTTCCAGATCAGGACCTATTCCAATTCAATTCTTCCCCATTGTTTTTCCCTCGAAAGCGGGGATAACAATGGGAATTGTCCCTGATCAGGTTAAGGGTTGGCTCAAAAATTATTTGGCATTTTGTCTGCAAAATGTCCAATCTTTACGGGACTTTTGCGGACAGATTATGCCAAGTTATTTTTGTACAATCCCTACGTTTTGGCCGTTGCATGTCCGAACTCTTTTCGTCCTCAAAATTTTTATTAAAAAAGCAGAGCAAGAGTGTTGGGAATTCTCGCTGGATTCAAGACTTGAATTCAGATTTATTTTTGAATCTTATTCATAATTTTTGCGGACCCTCCAGCTTCAGATGAATCCATTCTGACTCTTCACCGATTCTTTTTAGGGCAGGGGATGTCCTGGACATCCCTGCACATGTTACAATTCCAGTGCTT
>JABGPV010000961.1 GCA_018644785.1 Deltaproteobacteria bacterium
CGGCATTTTGTTTCAGAAGGCAGGGGACAAAGATCTTCTTGAATATGTCCGGTCCAAACCGACCGGCAAGTATGTCAGGCGCTTGTGGTTCCTGTACGAGTTCCTGACCGGCAAAACGCTCCCCCTGGATGACCTGAAGCGGGGCAACTATATCGACCTGCTCGAACCGGATGAATATTATACGGTTACCCCGGTCCGCCAGGTTCGGCGGCAACGGATCAACGATAACCTGCTCGGTGACCACCGGTTCTGCCCAACGATTCGTCGTACCGATACCATTCGCGACTTCGAAAAAGCCGACCTGCCCGAACACTGCCGGCAAGTGGTGGCCGGCTATTCTCCGGAATTATTGAAGCGGGCGCTCGGTTACTTCTACACCAAGGAGACGAAATCGTCTTTTGAGATCGAACATATCAACCCCACCTCGACCCGGACCGAGCGGTTCGTGGCACTGCTTCAAACTGCGGAACAAGAGGACTTCTGCCGGAAACCGCAATTGATCGAGGTTCAGAAC
>JABGPV010000962.1 GCA_018644785.1 Deltaproteobacteria bacterium
TCCCCAAGACGATCCGCCCTCTTTCTTACGCCTTCACTCTTTCAGGTATCTCAATGGTCAACACCTGCATGGCTTGCTCGATCTTCCCCCGCCAGATCGCAAAGCGCGGTTCATCCGGCACTTCTTCCAGGATACGATCCAATGTACCCACAGATAGCTGGGCGATCAATTCATCTGCCGTAGCCACCTGTGGCTGTTGGATCAGGTCCAATCCGACTAGATCAACCTGCTTCTTGCCCGCAGAGCGATACTCCTTCACCAGCGTCGCCGTAATCTTCTCTTCCCCAGCCATCTTGCGTTGGGTCTCCTTTGGCAAGTACGCCGCTATCTCAAAGGCCACAGTCGGAGAGACCTCGCCCTTCTCTACCCGTGCCGCAATCTCCGGCTCCAGCCTGTTGAGCTTTGCCAGCTTGCGGATGCGCTGTACGGGCATATATCCCGCCTTTGCGATCTGTCCTTCACTCATACCCTGTCCCATCAAGGCTTGCACGGCTTTCAATTCGGAAACAGGAAT
>JABGPV010000963.1 GCA_018644785.1 Deltaproteobacteria bacterium
ATGAACGCCATCATCGGCATGAGCCACCTGGCCCTCAAGACCGATCTCACCCCTAAGCAGCATGACTACATCAGCAAGGTGCAGTCGTCGTCCAACGCCCTGCTGGGCATTATCAACGATATCCTGGATTTTTCCAAGATCGAGGCGGGTAAACTGGACATTGAATCGACGGATTTCCAACTGGATGATGTGCTTGAAAACCTCGCCAACCTGGTGGGTTTGAAAGCGAAAGAGAAGGGCCTGGAGTTGCTGTTTGACATCAATGAAGATACCCCCACCGGTCTGACGGGCGATCCCTTACGACTGAGCCAGATCTTGATCAACCTGGCGAACAATGCGGTGAAATTTACCGAAACAGGCGAAATCGTCATAAAGGCGGTGCCGGTGGGAAAGGTGGGAGAAAAGACAAAACTGCAATTTTCCGTACAGGACTCCGGTATCGGGTTGACAGAGGAACAACGGGGCAAGCTGTTTCAGGCCTTTTCCCAGGCCGATACGTCAACCACCCGAAAAT
>JABGPV010000964.1 GCA_018644785.1 Deltaproteobacteria bacterium
CGTTATCCAATAAGTTCAGATAACCGCGGATCAACTGAGTCTGTATAATCCAGGCAACAGTTAATAATTTGGAAGGTCTGATTCTTTGACCTTACCACGGTTGCAAATTGCAATTTTTTGTTACTCAGTTTTTAAATCTCAGTTTATTCAGGCAACAATTTCAACTTTCAAAATCCAAGGAACAAAACGCAACTCTAAGGGCCGGCTCATAAATTACTTCACATTCTGTTCGCAAAATGTCCAGTGTTTTGGGGGCTTTTGCAAATAGATTATGCCAAGTTATTTTTGTACGATCCCTATGTGAAGTTATTTATGAACGATCCCTAAGTTGTCTGAGTGCATGTGATTGTTTTGTGTTTATTCTGATGGAGAAGCGAATTTTGCGAATATTTCGGCCCCTGTCATATCATCTGTTTTTTCTGCGAAATTATAATACGAAGGTTTTTCATCAATGAATACTTGATGATTAAAAACAAGATCCTGATCATCATCGAATAGTCCTACTGGCATCAT
>JABGPV010000965.1 GCA_018644785.1 Deltaproteobacteria bacterium
TGTACTCAAAAGCCGCCCTGCGCATGGATCAAGGGATCGAGTTCCCTGAACCGGAAGCAGCCGGGGCCAAATACTACGCCACGGAATTGGCCGGTACTATGGCTCGGGATGCGGTACAGATCTTTGGTGGCAATGGCTTCATGAAGGAGCTGGGGCATGACAAATCCCATTATAAAGTGGAACAGATTTTTCGTGATTATAAGATTGCTGAAATCTATGAAGGCACCAACGAAATTCAGAAAATGATCCTGGCCCGCATGATTTTCGGCCGGAAATTGGTTGAGTAAGAGGTCGGCTTGGAATTTAGGCCACGTTCTGATTGCAAAATGTCCGGCAGTTAGGATTTTTGTAATCAGACTACGTGGACTTTATTCTAAACGATCCTCATGCTGACATTTTATGCCAAGTTATTTTTGTACGATCCCTAATATTTAAAGGAGCTTGGCGGTGCATCGTTTTTAGCCGACCCTTAACCGGACATTTTACAAACAGAATGTGAACTAATTTTTAAGC
>JABGPV010000966.1 GCA_018644785.1 Deltaproteobacteria bacterium
TTGTAGATATTTATCTCTACTTATATCTTTTGCACCAAATCTTTCAAGATGATCTGTATGTATTTGTGAATCTATATACTTAAACCCATTTTGTTTTAATCTTTGAGCTAGGCTAATAAATGCAACTTTAGAAGCATCATTTTTTTTTGTGAACATGGATTCTCCACAAAAAATATCTCCAAGAGCTATACCGTATCCACCACCTATTAGTTCTCCATCAAAATATGCTTCAAAACTATGCGCAAATCCTAGTGAATGTATTTGACTATAAGATTCAATCATTTCAGGACCTATCCATGTTCCATCTTGATCTTCTCTATAGCTATTTGCACATTCAATCATCACTTGAGTGAAATTTGTATTAAATTTAATTTCAAATATATTTTTTTTGATTATTTTTTTTAGTGATTTTGGAATATGAAGATCATTTAAGTCCAATACAAATCTAGGATTTGGTGACCACCATAAAATAGGATCATTATCACTTTCATTGTACCATGGAAATATTCCAT
>JABGPV010000967.1 GCA_018644785.1 Deltaproteobacteria bacterium
CATGAGTCCCTACGGGACAGAAAGTCGGCATGTGCTGTGCCGACTTATGTCTGTAGCGAAACAAAGCCAATAAATGCCATGTGTTACAAATGTGAGAGATGAACTCTCAGAGTGAAACTGTAAGAATCTAAAATGTATTCCTGTGGTTAAAATTTTGATCTTCCTTGACCTTGACAAAAAATCCTAGTTTTCGTTCAGACACTACTTAAGGGGACCCCGTGTCATGAAATAGATATACTGTCCCCGGAATAAATGGAGTGAAGGAAAAGGGGTAGAGTGGGTATGGGAAATAGAGATAGGAAAGACTTGAAAATACTGGTGGTGGACGACAATCGCCAGTTGACGGATACCATAGTGGAAATGCTGGCCCGAGACGGTTTTTCGGCCACGGGAGCCTATCCCGACTTTCGCACTTCAAAAAAAAGTTCAATATTGCCTGTCTCTTACAGATCAAGGTACTACAGACTCGCCTTACTTTTTTGATCAGGCGAGGTTGCGCCTTAACGGTAAAT
>JABGPV010000968.1 GCA_018644785.1 Deltaproteobacteria bacterium
TTCTTAAAAATCAAAGTATAATGAATTGGTTAAATAATACATGTCGCGATGAGTCGGAAAAACAAGAAGCGATTGAACGACACAAAAAAACATCTAAATCTTATAAATCAATAGCAAACTTTACCGAGAGAAATAATGATATTATGGTTGATATTAAACATTTTATGTTAATTGGAGAAAAATGAGTCGCTATTCGGAAATAAGTCAATTTCGCAAATCATTTGATGTGGTGACCAATTGGGTACATTATCCAATTGCAACATATCTATGTGCTCTTTTGAGTTTTACGGGTATTTCACCGAATCAGATCACCTCTCTGGCAATAATTTTTGAACTGAGCGCTATCTATTTCATTTTAACCAGTTTTGAATCCAACATGATTTTAATTGTTGTATTATTACAGCTCGGATGGATTTTTGACTTGATGGATGGGATGTTGGCCCGCTTTAAAAAAATGGGGTTTTATCATCCTGATAATCCATCTAATAAAGGATATTATTTAGATGCTGTTT
>JABGPV010000969.1 GCA_018644785.1 Deltaproteobacteria bacterium
ATAGGAGACATGGAGCCCGGCGCCAGCCAGAAACCCGCCGAGATATCTGGCCGCAGGCTCCTCATTACCAGGAGGGTTGATGGTGTCCATCCGGATAAGGTCTCGGGTCAATTCAACCGGATCGGGTATGCTTGTCATGCTTTTTACCTCTTCTAATGTTTTATCCGAAATAGGCCGCCTGGACCTCTTTGTTGTCGCGCAGGTATTTGGCATCACCTTTAGCCACCACCCCGCCTTTGGAGAGCACGTACCCGTAATCTGAAATGGCAAGGGTCTGCCGCACGTTCTGTTCCACCAGAAAAACCGTAATGTTCTGTTGTCTGATGTCCTGAATGATGCGGAAGTTTTCCTTCACCAACAGGGGCGAGAGCCCCAGTGAGGGTTCATCAATAATTAATAATTTCGGTGCCCCCATCAAACCACGGCCGATGGATACCATGGCTTGTTCACCGCCGCTCATGGTGCCGGACAGCTGGGAAGAACGCTTCTCAAGAAGGGGGAAAATCCGGTAG
>JABGPV010000097.1 GCA_018644785.1 Deltaproteobacteria bacterium
CCATAGTCTCAGAATTTTTTCTTGTGATATCGGACAAAAAAGTTATTAATGAATTCCAGGTATAGGGCATGTGCTATTTCTCCTTATTTTTGATACTTGGTGGTATTTGAAAAATAAGGCTATAGCACAGGCCCCCCCTCTTACCCCCCCCCAAAAGGGGGGAGGAGGATAAAAGGCATAGGGCGGTTCCCGCTATCTATGAAAAAATCTCTGTTTTAATCTTAAAATAAAACACCTGAAAAATTTCGCTTAGGCAAACATGCGTGGGATTTTATGCTGGATTTTGGGGATATTAAAGAGACTCTCTACATATAATCTAATCTATAATTTATGGAAAAAAAAGAAGAGATTTGTAAAAAGACACAAAAGTTGTTCGTTGAGAGAGGCTACGACAATACACCAATGTCCTTCATCGCAGAGGAGCTTGGCCTCAGCAAAGGTGGGCTTTTCCATCATTACAAGACCAAGGAGGATCTCCTTCATGATATCATTGCAAATCTCCTGGAGAGAAATTTTGTTCCTCTTATCGAAAACGCCAGGAAAATCAGCGATCCTAAACAACGTATCATCTATTTTATCGATAGCTACACGAAACTCATGGCCCATGATAACGCTTCAAAGGTAGTGATGCACGAGGCTCAAAGGCTCGACCCTGTCCACTACGAAAAAGTCAGAAAAATCTGGCGTCAAACATTTGATTTGCTTTGTGACGCGTTTTCGGAGTTGAAACGCTCTGGAGAGGGCAAAGAATTGAACAGTAAATTTTCCGCGTTTGCCGCTATTGGGATGTGTAGTTGGATATTTTACTGGTTCGATTATTCGCGAAAAGAATCTGTTCAAGAGTTGTCGAACACCTTTGTGGAAATCCTCCTTGGAGGGTTCCTCAAGGTGAATGGGTCTGATGTCGCCCATTGAGATGTATTTTTCAGTGTAAGGCAGTGGATTTGGGGGCGCTGTCTGGCCTGAAATGGTCCGTAATTGGCCATATATTTTTTTCCCACGGTACAAGCCGGTCGGTCGGTTCGTAACCCTGGGTTATATCTGTTTTCTACAGAGTTGAGGCCAATGGCCAATGAAGTGAAACCCATCATTTAAGAGGTAGGGTGCATGGAGAAGCGATGGTACAAGGTGTGGCCGAAAGGGGTTCCCCGCACCATTCATGTGGATAAACCGTTTACGGAATATATCCGAGATTGGGCTCTCAAGACCCCCGATGCCGTGGCCATTGATTTTTATGGCCGGGAAATCTCCTATGCCGAGTTGGACCGATATGCCGATCGGTTCGCACAATCGCTGATTGACCACGGCCTTGGCAAGGGCGATCGGGTGGGAATTTACATGCAGAACTGCCCCCAATTCGTGATCAGCTTCTTCGGCGCAATACGGGCCGGTGGTGTGCTGGTCAGCCTCAATCCCATGTTTCGGCACCTGGAATTGAAGCCGATCATAGAAAAAACAGGGACCTCAATTATCATCGCCCAGTACGATCTTTATCCTGAACTGAAAAAAGTAAAAACGTCGCTGAGCATTGGGACGGTCATCTTGACCCGCTTGGCTGACTTTGCCCCGAATAAACCCGCCTTGCCTTTTCCATCAGAACCGTTGAAAGAGGGCGAAAAATACACCGACACGGTTGATTTTCTGGCCCTTTTGAAGGGAACGGCCCCGAAGCCCGTATGCCGTACCGATGATATGGATCAGGATTTGGCCTTGCTGCAGTTGACTGGGGGAACCACCGGAGTGCCCAAAGCGGCCATGATCAGCGTCAAATCCTTTAGCACGGCGGTGATCGGGGCGAGGACATGGTTCGGCCTTTCCCCTTCAGACGTTAATCTGGGACTTGCGCCTTTTTTCCACATCATGGGGCTGCAGGTCACCATGTCGCCGGCGTTGGCGTCCGGCGGAAGATTGGTGATTATTAGTCGGTTCACACCTGAGGTGACGGCCCGGGCCATTGCGGATCAGGGGTGCACGGTCTGGGTTGCCGCTCCCACCATGCTAACTGCTTTGGTGAACATGCCGGGTATTGACGCCTATGATTTTTCAACATTGAGGGTCATTGTTACGGGAGGCGCGCCCATTTCATTGAAATTGCAGCAGGAAATTAAAAAACTGTTTCCCAACGTAATGCTTGGTGAAGGATATGGTTTGACCGAAGCTCTGGCCCAGGGGGGAGTGACCACGCCTCTCGGCAGATGGAAACAAGGCTTTGCAGGAATCCCCCATATCAATGACATGAAGATTGTGGATCTGGAAACCGGTCTGAAGGAAATTCCGCCCAATCAGAAAGGGGAAATCATTATTAAGGGGCCCACGGTTATGAAAGGGTACTGGAATCAGCCAGAGGAAACACAGCAGGCCATACGGGATGGCTGGCTGTATACCGGAGATATCGGCCTCATGGACGAAGAGGGATATCTGAAAATCGTAGACCGCATGAAAGAGCTGATTCTTTGCTCCGGCTTCAACGTATATCCGAGCGATGTGGAAAATATTATGAGCAAGCATCCCGCTATTCTCGAAGTGGCGGTTGTGGGGGTTCCGGATGACTATCGGGGAGAGTCGCCAAAGGCGTTTGTAGCACTGAAGGAAAATTTCAGGGGAAAGGCTACTGAAGAAGAGATCATCAACTGGTGCAGGGAAAACATGGCTTCCTATAAACGTCCGCGCGAGGTGGCGATTCGAGAATCTCTTCCCAAATCCGGTGCCGGCAAGATCCTCAAACGAGAGCTGACATAGGCTATTCGAAGAACAAGGTCGGATTTTTCTGCCAAATTTAAAGAAAGGCTTAAGGCCAAGGAAATGAACAATGTTTTTGATAAAACTAACCCATGGAACAAGGAGGCAGTTATGAAAAAGAACTGGCGGATAGGTCCAATTTGTTTGTTTACGGCACTTTGTATCTCGACGCTATTTTTTCCCGGACGCTCTCAAGGAGGGGAGACCATGCTCAAGGAGAAAAGAAAAATCGTGACAAACTATTTAAAACGCTTGAATCGCGCGATCTGGAAGGATTGTTAGCGCTTTTTACGCCTGGCGCCGTTGTTCATTCCCCCATGTATGGGAAAAATTCAACCCGAAAGTTCTATACGGATTTTTTTGCCGATTCAAAAGAAACAAACGTGACGTTGCTCGGTTTCTTTGATCAAGGACAGGGTACCGACGGCAAGCCACTGGTCGGTTACTGGGCTCGATTCGACTGGGTCCTAGCCAGTGGCGCCCATGCGCCTTTCGATGTGGTCGTGGTGATGGAACTGAACGATCGGGACCTAATCGAGGCCCTGCATATCGTCATGGACACAGCCTTCATTCGTGGCGTTTTTGAAAAAGAAACCGGCCGCACTTCGGCAGGTTCCAAAACCAAATGAAAAGGAGAGAGTTATGAAAAAGGAGAGAATTATGAAAAGGAACAGTCTGATCGTTTTCACGGGTTTCATCAGCATCTTATTTGTCTTATCCTTGTTTCTTCCGGGGCGCTCACAGGCAGAAACCATAAAGCTTAAATACGCGAGTTTTATGCCGCCCGTTCACAAACAGAGCCTCCTCTCAAAGCAGTGGTGCAAGGAGGTGGAAAAAAGGACCAATGGCAGGGTGAAGATTACTTACCTTCCGGGAAGTACGTTGGTTCCTGCTCCCCAGGGGTATGAGGCCGCTGTTCGTGGCATAGCTGATATTTCTATTGCAGCGCCGGCTTGGACGGCAGGAAGATTCCCTCTCTCCGAGGTACTTGACCTTCCATTGGGGTATAAGGATGGGCTTCAGGCGACACTGCTTGCAAATGAGTTTTATATGAAATTTAAACCGAAAGAATATCATGACGTGAAAGTCCTCTATTTTTGGGCTGTTGCCCCTGGCGTATTCATGACTTTGAAACCTGTACCCACGATAGAAGGGTTAAAGGGTTTGAAAATGAGAGCCGGTGGAAATCAGGCTAAGATTGCACGCGCCATGGGGAGCACGCCTGTATCTGTTCCCGTACCGGACACCTATGAGGGTTTGCAGCGGGCTGTAATCGACGGTATCGTTTTCTATCCCGAGTCCCTCAAAGGGTGGAAATTTGGAGATTTAATACGGGGTCTGCAGGTGAATCCAGGGATCAACTATGGGGGCACATGCGTATTTGCGATGAATAAGAAGAAATGGAATTCTTTACCCCCTGATATTCAAAACATCATTGAGCAAGTTAACAAGGAATGGATAAGGAAGACAGGAGAGACATGGACTGAGCTCAACAAGGTAGGAATCGAATTCGGCATATCAAAGGGAATGAAAGTATTCAATATCTCACCGGAAGAGCAAAAGAAATCCGTAGAAATGGTGAAGCCGATTTTTGCAGCATACGTGGCGGACATGAAGTCAAAGGGGCTACCCGGGGAAGAAGCGTTGAAATTTTGTCGGGAATGGCTGGAAGCGCATCCCTAAAACTGTACGAGAGCCCATTGTATGAGAGATGCGGCCATAGCGGCCGGTTATGGCCGCATCTATAAAATAATTCGGAAGAGGGGAGCTAGGTCACAACAAAGCACACTTCAAGAACAAAAGGAATAGCATCATGAAAATACTTTTGAGCATTACCACGAAGCTATCCAACTTCATGTCGATCCTTGCGGGGATCATCCTGCTCATCATGACGGCAGTCACTTTTATAGATGTCGTAATGCGGAATTTTGGAAAACCGCTCGTTGGCGCCTATGAACTGGTAGCGTTTATGGGAGTGGCCGTAACAGCATTTGCCCTTCCTCGCGCATCTTTGCTTAAAACCCATGTGTATGTGGATTTTGTGGTTGATAAACTACCCGAAGTTTCACAAAAAATCTTGAAGGTTTTTACACGGATTATGGTGTTCTTTATGTTTTTCTTCGCAGCCTGGTACTTCATGCTTATGGGAAAAAACTTTATTGACTCCCATACCGTGACCATGAGTCTCAGAGTCCCTTTCTATCCCGTTGTGTTTGCGCTCGCAGCAGGCTCTATTGTCCAATGCCTTGTATGCATCTGCGAAATCTTCACCGATAAAGGAGGGAAAAATGAGTGATTTTACCTTAGGCCTTTTTTCGTGCGGTTTTCTACTCTTTTTTTTCCTCACAGGTATCGAGATTGCCTTTGGAATCGCCATAGTCGGCATTATAGGATTTGCCATTGTTGTATCTTTCGATGCCGCCTTCTATCTGGTAACCCAGGATTTTTTCGACACCTTTTCTTCTTATAGCCTAACGGTCATTCCCCTGTTTATGCTCATGGGGCAGATCGCTTTCAATGCCGGAATCGCCCAAAGGCTCTATGATGCCACATATAAACTAGTCGGACGTGTACCGGGTGGGCTTGCAATGGCTACGGTTGTTGCGGCCACCCTGTTTAAGGCAATGTGCGGGTCGACTCTCGCTACGGCTGCGACTTTTTCCAGCGTAGCCGTCCCGCAAATGACACGGTACAATTACAGCAAAAGACTGTCCACGGGGATTGTTGCCAGCGTCGGCACCATCGGTATTTTGATCCCTCCCAGTATCGTCATGATCATTTACGGCATTATGACCGAGCAATCCATAGGGAAGCTCTTTCTGGCGGGGATATTCCCCGGATTGCTCATCTGTTTATTTTTCATCGGCATAATTTATGTATGGTGCAAGATCGACCCCTCCCTCGGTCCGAAAAGCACGGAGACTTATACGACCCGCGAAAAACTGAGCGCCCTGCCGGAATTCATTGCGGTGGCAACTATCTTTTTTCTTGTGATCGGTGGCCTCATGGGGGGATTTTTTACCCCCACTGAAGCGGGGACCATAGGCACCATCGCCGTGCTCATCCTGGCCATGCTGAGGAAAGGGCTGACCTACAGCGGGTTTGTCAAATCCGTGGACGAATCGTTGAGAGGGGCGATTATGGTTCTGTTGCTCATAGCATGCTCCATCGTTTTCGGACATTTCCTTGCTGTAACCGAAATCCCCCAGTACACAGCGGATTGGCTCACATCGCTGCCGTTTCCCAGTGCAGTGATCATGATCATCATATGCCTTTTCTACCTGCTGGGGGGGTCTTTTATCGACGATCTGGCCTTTATGATTCTGGCGACCCCGATTCTGTATCCGGCAGTTGAAAAGCTCGGATATGACCCCATATGGTTCGGCGTAATGATTGGGGTTACGATCATGGTAGGGGGGATCATACCGCCGGTGGCCATTTGTGTGTTTGTGGTCAAGAACATTACAGGGGAACCGTTCGGCGTTATTTATAAGGGCGTTGTGCCGTTTCTTTTGAGTTTCATTGTGGTTGCGGCACTTCTCTTCATCTTTCCCGAGATCGCAACCTATCTGCCTTACGCATTAATGGGGAAATGAGGAGGAATAAATGGAGAAATTAAAGGCATTTCAGGCAGGTAATATTGGTCAGTTGGCTATTAAAAATCGCCTGGTCCGATCTGCCACCTTCGAGTACATGGGGACGGAGACGGGAGAGGTGAACGACGCCCTTGTAAAACTTTACCGAAATCTGGCCGAAGGTGGCGTGGGCCTTATCATAACAGGGTTTGCCTCGGTCCATCCTGAATCCTGGGTGCATCCGCAGGGGATGCGAATTCACGATGACCGTTATATTGAGGGACTCCAAAGGATTCCGGATGCGGTTCATGAACTAGCCAACGGATGTCGGATTATTCTCCAGCTGGGTCATGCCGGGAGACACCAGGTAAGCCCGGAACTGGCGGATTGGACCGTGGCGCCATCGGCCGTTTACGATGAACTTTTCCAGCGGACTCCGCGAGAGCTCAACCTCCGGGAGATAGAGGAAATCATAGATTGCTTTGCCGAAGCCATCCGACGGGCCAGGGACGCTCGATTTGACGGTGTCCAACTGCACGCCGCCCACGGCTGGCTCTTGAGCACCTTTCTCTCTCCTCGCACAAATAAGCGAACCGATGCCTATGGCGGGAGCACTGAAAACCGCGTTCGTATACTGGACGAGATTTTTAAGCGCGCCCGAAGCATGGTGGGAGAAGCGTTCCCGATCCTTATCAAGTTAAGCAGCGAGGATTACTTACCCGGGGGGATGAATTTGGATGAAGGAAAGCGGGTGGCTGAGTGGGTCTCGAAAATTGGATTTTCGGCCCTCGAAATCAGCGGAGGCATGTGGGAATCCATGACGAGGGATGAGAAAGAACTGGGCTGGAGGCCCGTTCCCATCCCTGAAGCCAGGGTGGACATCAAGACCAAGGATCAGGAAGCCTATTTCTGGTCCAATGCCAGGGAAATACGGAAGGTGGTAGAGGCGCCCATTATCCTGGTGGGAGGACTTCGATCCCTTGAGATCGTCGAAAAGGTCCTCGGAGAAGGGAGCGTGGATTTCTGTTCCATGTCCAGACCCTTTATCCGAGAACCCGATTTTCCCAACAAGTGGCTGGCAGGGAAAGGAAAGGGTAAGACCCAGTGCCTCTCCTGCAACCGCTGTATGCCCCGCCCGGAACGTAGTCTCGAATGCCGGGCAGGCGAGGAGTTCGATGAGAGGGAGGCCCTGGAGATCTTTCCCTACTTCAGGAACCGACAAGCCCCGTAGCATGTCATCTAATCAGATCAACGTCAGGAAAGGATTATTCAACATGGTCATAAGAAACGGGATCGTAGAGCTGGCAACGACTGCTGCCATCAATGGACTGGAAATTCGGAATCGGATCGTCATGACGGCCGTACATTTGGGATATACACCCGATGGAACGGTTTCGGACCGTTTGGTGGAATTCTATCGAGAGCGTTCCCGGGGCGGCGTCGGCCTCATTGTGATCGGTGGCTGCACTGTGGACGAATATAGCGGCAGGTCGGAGATGATTGGCCTCCATGACGACCGATTTGTGCAGGGGCTTTCTCGACTTTCGGAAGCCATCCATTCTCATGGGGCCAAGGTCTTCGCCCAGCTATACCATTCGGGCCGTTATGCCCATTCGGCGACCATCGGCGGCAGGCGCCCTCTGGCGCCTTCGGCCATTGCCAGCAAGCTGACAAGGGAGATGCCAAAGGCCATGGATTCGGACGAGATAAGGATGGTTCAAGAGAGCTTTGCCCGGGCTGCGCTCAGGGCCAAGACCGCAGGAATGGATGGGGTTGAGGTCATCGGCGGCGCCGGGTATCTGATCAGTCAGTTTATGTCGCGCGTTACAAACATTCGAGAGGACGACTACGGCGGATCGTGGGAGAACCGGACCCGCTTCGGCCGGGAAGTGGTGGAACAAGTTCGTCAAGCCGTCGGCCCAAAATTCCCGGTCATGGTCCGAATTGCCGGCAACGACTTCATGCCCGGGGGAAACGGGAATATGGAGGCCGCTCTTTTTGCACAGGTCATGGAGGCTTCAGGGGCAGATGCCATCGACGTCACCGGCGGTTGGCACGAGACTCAGGTGCCGCAGTTGACCATGATGGTTCCCCAGGGCGGTTTCAGCTATTTGGCTCGTGGGGTTCTGGCAAAGGTGAAGGTGCCGGTAGTGGTCTGCAACCGGATCAACGATCCCGTTCTGGCCGATGAATTCTTGCGCCGGGGCCAGGCGGATCTGATTGGAATGGCCCGGGCTCTAATCGCCGATCCGGAACTGCCGAACAAGGCGATAAACGGTGATTTTGACGCTATACGGCACTGTATTGCCTGTAACCAGGGTTGCTTTGACCGGGTGACTCGGGGTGCGCCCGTGGGTTGTTTGGTAAATCCCAGGGTTGGGAGGGAGATGGAACCGGAGATGACCCCTCTTCCAGTGAAGACCCGGAAAAAGGTGGTGGTGATCGGTGGGGGGCCGGCCGGTATGATGGCTGCGGTAACCGCGGCGCAAAGGGGGCATCGGGTTACGCTCTACGAAAGGAGTTCGATGCTGGGAGGGCAGTTGCCCCTGGCGGCAGCCCCGCCGGGAAGGCGCGAAATGGCCACCCTTGTCCGTGACCTTTCGTCCCAGCTCCATCTATGCCATGTGGAAGTGATTCTCGGTCAAGAGGTGGACTCGGGGATGGTGGAGTCCATCTCCCCGGACGCGGTAGTTGTCGCCACCGGCGCCCTTCCCCTGATTCCTGATATTCCAGGGATCCACTTTCCGCACGTGGTCAACGCTTGGGATGTGCTGGCCGGTCGGGTCGATCTGGATAGTCCGGTGGCAATCATCGGCGGCGGGGCCGTGGGGTGCGAAACGGCATTGACGCTGGCCAGGATTGGAACCATTTCCGCCGATGACCTCCATTTTCTGTTTGAAAACCAGGCCGAAACTCCGGATACCCTGCGCTCATTGATCCTTCACGGAACCTTCGAGATCGCAGTCGTGGAGATGCTGACCAAAATCGGACGGGATATCGGGCCATCGACCCGCTGGTCCATCCTTCAGGACATGTCTCGCAGAGGCATACGGACCTATGAGGCTGCCAAGGCAGTCGAAATTACAACCGAGTCGGTGCTCATTGAGCAGGAAGGGCACACGATTCACCTGCCGGCGAAAAGCGTTGTGGCGGCTGTCGGGGCGCGGCCGGTAAACAGGCTCTATGAGCAACTCAGGGAGAAGGTGCAGGATGTCTATCTGATCGGGGATGCCAAAAAACCTCGAAAGGCCCTTGAGGCGGTACACGAAGGGTTTGAAATCGGGCTTCGGATATAAAAAACCGAGGCGTGGTGCACAAAACAGCCCGGGGAAGACCCTCTCGCGGAAGGAACTTACGCCGTGTAAAGCGAAATGCAGTTGAAAAGGAACATCAAGGCCACCTGTGACGAAGGATTCAAGGAACTCATGAACTACAGTCACTGGAGGGCCAATCCCGCCCTTATACTATGATGGGACCACCGAGATCGAAAAAGTCATCATTGTCCGTAATATTTTAGCAAAAATATAAAGGGGGAATATTCCAATGAGCGAAAGAATAATTAAAAGTTCATGTAGGGGCTGCCACGGGGGATGTGGGGTTTTAGTCACAGTAAGAGACAATAAGGTGATCAACATCAAAGGTGATCCACACTCTCCGATAAACAGAGGCAAGCTGTGTGTAAAAGGCAAAAAATACCATACCATCACTCATCATCCCGATCGGTTAACCAAACCTTTAAGGAAAAAAAACGGCGCCTTTGAGACAGTTTCATGGGATGAAGCACTGGATGATATTGCTAAAAAATTTCTTGAAAACAAAAAAGAATTCGGGGCGGAGGCTATGGCCATCGGGTATGGTACCAGTCGGGAAAACGATCCTTTTGTTTACCGGTTTGCCAACCTCTTCGGTACGCCCAACGTACTCACGGCAGGCCACATGTGCTACGCGCCTCGTGTCACTCTCGGAATTTCTATGGCGGGTAATCATAACCTCGTGGATTACGAAGGTGAGCCGCAGTGTGTGGTTGTATGGGGCGCCAACCCGCTGGTCTCCAATCCGGATGAATACAAGGGCTTTGATTTATCCCAAACCATTAAACGCGGGGCCAAGATCATCTGCATCGATCCACGGCGCTCTACATTGGCCAGAATCGCCGATCAATGGCTGCGAATCACTCCTGGTACAGACGGGGCACTGGCATGGGGCATTATCAACGTGATCATCGACCGAGGCCTATACGATGAAGATTTTGTGGCGAACTATGCCCATGGCTGGAAAAGATTTTGTCAACGTGCCAAGAAATATCCGTTGTCATGGGCGGCAGCCAAGACGGGCCGAGCGAGGATGAGATCATCGCTGCGGCCGAAACATACGCCTCAATAAAACCGGCGGGTATTCACTGGGGCGTTTCCCTGGAACAGACCAAAAACTGCACCAACAACATCCGACTGCTGCTCTGCCTGATGGCCATGACCGGCAACCTGGACCGCCCGGGCGGCAATGTTCTGTTTCCCAGAAATCCAGTGCTTGGCTTTAAAAACCTGACGCTGGTCAACAAGCTGCCCAAAGAGCAGAACATTAAGCGGCTTGGCGGCAATCGATTCCGCCTGGCTGACCGACTCATGCTCCTTAATCCCAGGGCCGTTTGGGATGCTATTCTGGAAGAGAAGCCATACCCTGTAAAATCGCTCTACCTGATCAGCACCAACCCGCTCATCTCCCGGGCCAACGCCAAACAGGTCAAGGCTGCCCTGGAGAAAGTCGACTTCCTGGTGGTACAAGATTTTTTCCTTACGCCCACAGCCAAGGAAGCCGATTATGTGTTGCCTGCCTCCACCTGGCTTGAACATGACTACATCGGTGATATGTGGAAGCGTCATGGCAGGGTACTTGTTCGCCAGAAAGCTGTTCAGGTGGGCGAGGCCCGATCAGATTACGACATTTTAAATGATCTGGGCAAGCGATGCACGGACCCCAATTACTGGTGGCCTACGGTGAAAGATTCCTTGAACGAAATTCTGGCGCCTTCCGGTTTTACCTGGGAGGATTTTTATGTGAGAGGTTACCTGGAAGGTGAACGGCGGTTCCGTAAATACAAGATGGAAGGATTCAGAACGGCAACACGCAAATTTGAATTCTATTCCACTGTGATGGAAGACCTGAATTACGATCCTCTACCCGGATACGTTGACCCGCCCGAGACCCCCTGGAGCAACCCGGAATTGGCTAAACAATACCCTATTCAGTTGATTACGGGTGCACGGATTGCCTCGTTTTTTCATACCGAAAACCGCCAACCCGGACCGTTGCGCGCCAATCATCCGGATCCATTGGTGGAGATACATCCCAACAAAGCAAAGGAAAAGGGTATCGCCGATGGCGACTGGGTGGAGATCAGCTCACCAAGAGGTAGTGTAAAATTAAAGGCCGCCGTCACCGATCGCGTGCAGGAAAATGTGGTTTCCGCCGACCATGGGTGGTGGTTTCCGGAGAAAAAGGACGATTTTGGTTGGGATCAGTCCAACATTGATATTTTGACTGACAATGATCTGGATTCTTGTGATCCGACTTTTGGTGCAACAAACCTTCGGGTGTTGCTTTGCGATATATCAAAGGCCTCCGGGTAATAACACGATTGGCTAAACGTCTGCGGAATTGACCGAATAGCAAAGAGAGGCTTTCTATGAACTCTAAAATGCAAAGAAGATGTACTTTCTTGGGGGAGTGACCTTGATGGTAAAATGGGATGTTGTCGTCATTGGTTGCGGGGGGGGAGGCATCGCGGCTGCTCTTACACTTGCCCGGGGCGGCGCCAAAGTAATCGTTTTAGAAAAGGCGTCCTATCCAGGCGGGAGCACCAACTTCGTGGAAGGAACCTACGCCGTGGAAAGCAAGATGCAGTTGAAAAGAAACATCAAGGCCACCTGTGACGAGGGATTCAAGGAACTCATGAACTACAGTCACTGGAAGGCTAATGCCGCCCTTGTACGAGCCATTGTCAATAAATCCGGCGACACCATCGACTGGCTTCAGAAGGAAGGCGTTTCATTCGCCGAGCCAACGGCGGATTTTCTGGGAGGTCCCAGGGTATGGCATCTCTTCAAGGGGTTCGGGAAGGAGATGATCAGGGTTCTTGTGGCCAATGCGAAAAAGAAAGGGGTTAAGTTCCTTTATGAGACCACCGCAAGAGGACTCCTCCGTGAGGTAGGAGGTCCGGTCACCGGTGTCGTGGGGGAAGACAAGGAGGGAAGGCAGATCCAAATCGAGGGGAAAGCGATCATTATTGCAACAGGTGGTTTCGCAAACAACAAAGACTGGATTAAGCGGTACACAGGCTTTGATCTGGATGAAAACCTTTTCGCCGTGGGCCGATATCACAAGACCGGAGACGGCATCCGAATGGCATGGGAGGCGGGCGCCGCAGAGGAGGGTATAGGGGTTCTGCTTTTTAATTTCGGCATGCCCCCCGGGACTATCCGGCCCCAAGACCATATGCTGGGGGCTGTTGGACAGCCCACACTATGGGTTAACCAGCAGGGGACACGCTTTTGCGATGAAGCGGTGATTGAGGACATGATCCACGTCGGAAACATCCTGTCCAGGCAGCCGGGAAGATATTGCTTCAGGATTTTTGATAAAGATATGCGAAGGCATTGGGCGAAACATGGCGGCATCGGAGTTGGCAACTACTGCCCGCCAAGGACCCCGCTGACCAACCTGGATACCGAGATGAGAGCTCTCATTTCGAAAGGAAACCCCTACGTTTTTGTTGCAGATGCCCTTGATGCGCTGGCGGACGAGATGGGTATTGATCAGGCGATGTTTATGAAGACCGTAGAAGTCTACAACCGGTTCTGCGATAAAGGGCACGACGATTCGTTCGCAAAAGATCCCGCCCACCTACAGCCAGTCAGGACACCCCCATTCTATGCCTTCAAATGCTACACGGACTTTTTGTGCACTCTCGGCGGCATTCGCATCAACGAGAACACGGAAGTCCTCGACAAAAACAACAAAGAAATCCCGGGACTATATGCAACGGGATGCGATGCGGGCGGTATGTACGGCGACAGTTATGACATTACTGCCTCCGGTATCGGCAGCGCATTTGCACTCAACTCAGGACGTATTGCGGGAGAGCGTGTGTTGGGTATTGAAAGAACAGGGACAGAACATAAAAATGAAATCGAGGAAATGGGATAAGGAGGATGGGAAAATGGCACTGTCAGGTTGGAACAGGGAAGGATGGCTGGAGGTATCTGAAAAACTTAAATTTGAGCTTCCGCCAATTGCGGTGAGTTTTGCAATAGACCCGCCGGATGGGCTTGAGAAACTGGAGGAAAAGATCGGCTTCTGCGAGATGTTGAGGCAGGCCCAGGAAGGAAACACCTTTTATGCCGCTCCTGAGAATCATAACTGCGATGGGGGCCTGGTTGTTTTAGGAAAAACTGTTCCGCCCGTGTATGAATCGGGGGAATTCGGCGCGGGACTTCAGGTGTTCGACCATTACAGGACTATGACAAGGGTTTATGATGTTCTTCCAAAACTCAATCCGGAAAGAAATATCGGTTATGTTGCGTTTTCTCCCTTGGACAGTTTGACTTTTGAGCCCGATCTCCTGGTAGTGGTCGCCGAACTGCCCCAGACAGAAATTCTGCTGAGGGCCATGAGCTATTCCACGGGAAAAGTATGGACGAGCCGATGCACAACTGTCTTAGGGTGCGCCTGGATGTATATCTATCCATACCTTACGGGCGAGCTCAATTACATTACGACCGGGCTGGGCCACGGCATGACAAGAAGGAAGGTCGCTCCCGCCGGGCGTCAGGTGATATCCATCCCGTATGACCTGTTCGGAACAATGCTTCACAGCCTGCAGACCATGCCGTGGGTTGCGCCTTTGTTTCAACCGGATTCGGACGAATTTCGCCAAAAATTGCTCAAAGATCTGGGGCTTGATTCCGGTCTCTATAAGGTGGAAGCCCAATGAGGCATATTCCTGCCAGCCAAGGCTCCGGAGGGCAAACGGGTCGATGAAGACATGTTTATCCATAAAAGGGGATATTCTGCCGGGGCGATATTCTGAATTGGAAAAACAAATTCTGTCAGAGTGTGTCGGTTGCGGCATTTGTGTTTCAGCTTGTCCGGTGCTTCCAATGAGCAATCTTAGCAAAGTACAAGCAAAAGACATTAGCGAGGAAGTTGTAGGCGTTTTGAGAGGAACATGCGTTTCTGAAGATGTCATAGAGAGAGCTTTTGCTTGCAGCAGATGCGGAATATGTATCGACATCTGTCCCAAAGACCTGAACGTCTATGATTTACAACAAGCGTTGCGTTGTCGGATTATGTCAGCGGGCGGTAGGGACCTAAAGTTTCCAAATCTCCTTATTAATGGACGTATTTGGGATACCAATACCATAGATGAAGCGCTTGTGAGCATCCAGGCAAAGCCATGGGATCGACCCTGGGTTGATGAAATTCCACAAAATCCAAAGGCAGTGGATACAGTGCTTTTTCTGGGATGCCATAACCGCCGCCATGTGTCGACCATATCCACAGTCGTTGATATCCTTAAATCTCTTCAACTTGAATTCGTGACGGTTGGAGGTGGAAATCTATGCTGCGGCACACCGGCTCAAATTACAGGAAGGCTATCCGATGGAGACAAACAAGGAAGTCAGTTGATATCGGCGCTTTCGAGATACAAGCCCAGAGAGGTTATTGTGATCTGCCCCGCATGCCATTACAGAATGGAAAAAGAAATTTCGCATTTCTGCAATGTCCCCTTCGCAATAAGGCATGTCCATACAACGATCGCTGAAAGATTGCACAAGGCTTCTTTTGTCCAGGAATTAGATAGAAAAGTGACATTTCATGACCCATGCAAACTGGGAAGAATGTCCGGGGATTATGAATCCGCGCGTACGGTTCTTAGAGAGATCCCTGGCGTCTCGCTTGTGGAAATGGCTGATAACAGGAAAGAGTCCATGTGTTGCGGGGGAACAGCGTGGCTGTACAATCCGGATTATGCTGAGAGGCTTCGCAAGAGTGCTATGCGGTGCGCAGCAGAGACTGGAGCGGATGTACTCGCTACGGCCTGTTTGTTCTGTCATGAAAACTTCAGTAAAGTCTCTTCTGAATATTCTTATGAAATCCTGGATGTGTTAGAGCTGCTTGGGGAAGGGATGGGGGTGAGGCACGAAAATAAATTGAAAAAATATGCAACCTACAACAATCCTGAAAAGGTTATCAACGAGGCGGGAGCGTATATTGACGTCAGTTCTTATAAAAGAGCGGACTTATTGCAATTCTTACGGGTGTTTTTCGGATAGTTGAGGCCCTTATAGTTCGCTATTGGGAATTCAACCAGTGATGAACGGCTTATTTGAAAATAAATAATGTTTCTAACATAATCAACGAGCACTTAGGAGAGGGAGATATGAATGCATCTTTGAAAGACAATAAGCAAATTGTCCGGGAGTTTTATGATTCACTCATCAACAAGAAAGATTTTCAAGCCGCGCTAAAGCACGTAGGCAAAAACTACACGCAGCATAATCCGACCGTAGGCGATGGTATCGATGGTTTGAAGGCATTCTTTGATTGGCGCAACAGAAAATTTCCCGAATCACGGATGGTGATCAAACGAATTTTGGCTGAAGGAGACTTCGTTGTTTGCCATGTTCATTCGCTTCGAGTGCCGGGGAAAGTGGAACTTGCTGCCATTGACATCTTTCGGTTGGAGGATGGGGAAATTTGTGAACACTGGGATGTTGTTCAGGAAATCCCGAACGATGCTGAAAATACGAACAGCATGTTTTGAGGCGCCAAATCCCTTGTCTTCCCGACAGCTGACGAATGAGGCACATGATGTGAAACAATGAGAGATATGATTGAAATTGCACCTGTTGTTTGTCCCGGGAAGAGAATGAAAGGAGTAGGACCGTGAAAGAGAGTCTTTTGGATAACAAGAAAATCCTTATTGTGGATGATGAACCCGATGTCCTTGAAACGCTGTCGGAGCTCCTTCCCATGTGTGAACTGGTTGAGGCCTCCACATATGAGGCGGCCAAACAGCGATTGGAGACCGAGCGTTTCCACATGGCGATCCTGGATATTATGGGAGTCGATGGGTATTCACTGCTGGAGATCGCTAACAGCAAGAAGATTCCCGTAGTGATGTTAACCGCTCATGCCCTGAGCGTCCAAGATACTGTCAAGTCATTCAAAAATGGGGCGGCTTCCTATGTCCCGAAGGAAAAAATCACGGAAATTGTGACGTTTTTGAATGACATATTAGAAGCTCGGGAAAATGGGAAAAGTCATGCGTGGCGGTGGCTGGACCGGCTGGGTTCCTATTACGACAAAAAATTCGGTTCAGACTGGAAAAAGCAT
>JABGPV010000970.1 GCA_018644785.1 Deltaproteobacteria bacterium
TTTCCTCAATCTCAGACCCGGCGTGGTCGCACTGCTGGTTTGCTTCATGGCCCTGTGCGCTTTTTCGGCGGCGGAACGTGTGGAAATTATATTCGGAAACCCCGATGAATTGCCAAAAGGCTCCCGGAAAGTGAAAATATTTGCCTCCGGGGTCCTGATCTTTTTGGGATTGATTCTTGCGGTGGGTTACCCGAAAGCGCTGTATGAACAAAAACCGGTTTCAGCACCTTTTCCATCAGAGGAAAAAGAGTCTCTAAACCTTCAACAAAATGTGGCACCCGTGGAAAAACCCAAAACCTCCGACAGCTTCAAGATTGTGGAAGATGAGGGTTGTTGATGTTTCAAAGGGTGCAGGGGGCAGTTGTCAGGGGGCAGGATAAAAAAAGTTTGTTCCTCTTGACTTAGGTCAAAGCAGTGTTTGTTTAGGTTAGTGTATTGTGAAATCAAATCGTGGACGAACCGAGCCCATAGGCTTAAAAAATCATAATCTTTAATCCAGAGGGAAAGGAGAA
>JABGPV010000971.1 GCA_018644785.1 Deltaproteobacteria bacterium
CTGGTGAGGAAGGATCTGTTGTGTTGAATCAGGTCTGCACCAAGGACGGTAACTATGGTTACAACGCCGGCACGGGTGAGTATGGCGACATGATTGCCATGGGCATCCTGGATCCGACCAAGGTAACCCGCGTTGCGCTGCAGCACGCTGCATCGATTGCCAGTCTGATGATCACCACCGAGGCGATGGTTGCCGAATTGCCGGAAGATAAGCCGGCGATGCCGATGCCGGGCGGTGATATGGGCGGCATGGGCGGCATGGGCGGCATGATGTAAGCCTGTCGCTCGTCTGCGAGCAGTATCAAAGCCCCGCCTTTTGGCGGGGCTTTTTTTTGTCGATCAATTGGTACAGTCTGGGCTGGACATGAAGCGTATAAAATGCACGCTAATGACCGAATGATCTGCAAAGATCACTTACAACAGGACGTGATATGAGAAAAAGGCAGCTTTTCCCGGTGACAGTTTCTGGTCGCGATCAGCGATTGAGATTGCTGCAAATTGTCGTGCTT
>JABGPV010000972.1 GCA_018644785.1 Deltaproteobacteria bacterium
ATGGGGCTCAATAAAATACTGTTCTTCCTCCAAAGGGTGTCGTCTGATGTCCTCCGTTTCCACAGGCCTGAATGTGCCATACCCCACATGAAGCGTCAAAGGCACCACCCGAACACCCCCTGCCCTGAGCACAGAAATGAGATCCTCGGTAAAATGTAATCCGGCTGTGGGAGCTGCAACAGCCCCTGCCTGTTCCGCATAGACCGTCTGGTATCGCTCCCTGTCAAGTACGCTCAGCGAAACGTCTTTCGATCGCTTGATATAAGGGGGCAGGGGAAGATGCCCCTTTTCCGCAAGGAGACCGTCTATGCCTTTTTGACCCCCGGTAAAAGATATCCTTACAAGCCCTCGGTCAAGAACCTCCAGTATCTCTCCTGAGACCGTCCCGTCAAGAAAAATCCGGCTTCCCGGTTTGGGCCGTCTGGAAGACTTCAGCAGGCACAGTCTGGGTTCGCCGCTGCGGTCCTCCCCGTTGAAATGCTCCAGAACAAGAACTTCAACTTTACCCCCG
>JABGPV010000973.1 GCA_018644785.1 Deltaproteobacteria bacterium
GGTATCTCATCACACGCGATATTTACCAAGTAATGAAGGAAATGGGTCATAGTAAGGTTACGACAACCCAAATCTATTCCAAGTTTAATACACGTCGATTAGAAGCTGATTTCCCCACTTTGGTACAATCATACCATAAAACGACCAAAATGGACATTGTGGACACAGAAATGGTGGACACAAAGGTAGTCTACTCGTCGTGATACAGACGTTCTGTCAAGCCGGAGGTCGCGAGTTCGAGTCTCGTCCATCCCGCTAACGTTTCCCGACGTAACACTCAGTGAATCCTTGGTTAACTGAGTGTTTTTATTTTATCATTAATAATACAATAATTCAATTGAATGTATAGTAACTTTTATGTTACCTTCCCTTATGATAATTAGAGAATATATTGCTGAGAATGGTACAAGTCCTTTTAGTAAATGGTTTAATAAACTGAATTCTCATGCAGCTGCAAAAGTTTCTGTTGCGCTATCACGAATGGAAACTGGTAATCTATCAAATGTTAAAT
>JABGPV010000974.1 GCA_018644785.1 Deltaproteobacteria bacterium
AGGGCAGGGGATTCTTGATATTTGAACCGGAAGTCGCCTATAGCCCAACCGACAGTGACGAGCTATTTGCCAAGTTCGGGATCGGTGCCGGAGATGGTCTGCAGGCAAACGGCAGATCCCCATTTGTGATAGCCCCCTGGGGCGGCAATGTGGAGGACAGCTACAAAAACATCAACGGCAGAAACCGCGACTATCTGCTCACGGCCTGGTATAAACACACCTTTACCTTCAACAAAAACCATACCCTGGGGTTAACGGCCGGCATTATCGATTCGAGGGATTACATGGACGAAAATGCCTTTGCCAACGATGAATTCACACAGTTCATGAACCAGGCGCTCATAAACGGTCCCAATATGTTCCTGCCCAGTTACGATCTGGGTGCGGTCTTTGAATGGCAAATGTGCAGGTTCTCAGTGAAAGGCGTGGGCATGGCGCTCGGGAGCAACGGTGAAGAAGGTGAATTCGATTCGCCTTACGATTTTTACGGTATCCAGTTGGGTTACCAGG
>JABGPV010000975.1 GCA_018644785.1 Deltaproteobacteria bacterium
ATATAATGCAGCCATTATGTATGCATCAAGTGCAGGTGTAGGTTGTTTCATCATTCCAGAAGGAGATACTAAAATTAATTTTTCAACGGATTCACAATGAGTAGAAGTGTATTCCACAGCTATTTGGCCACCAAGTGAAGAACCAATAATAACAGTATTTGAAATATCCAATGCGGTCAAAAATTGTTCTAAAAAATTTGAAAAATAATCTAAGGTATAATCAGCTAATGGTTTATCACTGTGACCAAATCCAATTATATCAGGAACAACAACACGAAAATCAGTATCAAAAAGAGGAACAACATATTTCCATCTTTCAGATGAAGCACCCAATCCATGAATTAATACAAGCGTATGTTTAGAAGAACCAGATTCAAGATAACGAATTTTATTTCCATTAATTTCAACAAATTTTTCATCCATTAGTTTAGCGTCAATCACATTACTAGTTAAGTATAATGGATTTTAAGGTACAGGAATATTCATCATAGTATAATATTTTAAGATCA
>JABGPV010000976.1 GCA_018644785.1 Deltaproteobacteria bacterium
TTTGCCCCGGGTTTCAGCTTGACCAGAAGGGCCGCAAGCGTGGGGTTCACGACAAGAGCAACGAACAGAGAGGCCAGCAGGACAATGATCACCGTCTTAGGCAGGAAACTCATGAACTCCCCGAGGATACCCGGCCAGAAGACGAGGGGGAAGAATGCCCCGACTGTGGTCGCGGTCGACGTGATCACCGGCCAGGCAACTTCGGTGGTCCCGACCAGAGCTGCTCGCGCTTTCGGGAGGCCCATTGAGTGGTGCCGGTAGATGTTCTCCACAATGACGATCGCGTTGTCCACCAACATACCAAGAGACAGGATCAGTGAGAACAGGACCATCATATTCAGCGTTTGGCCGGTCAGCTGCAGGACGATCATGCTCAGCAGAAGGGAGAACGGAATGGCCGCTGCCACCAGCAAAGCGTTTCTGGCTCCCAGCCCCAAAAGGATCACCAGGCAAACCAAGACCAGAGAGGTCCCGATTCCGTTCTCCAGGTCGCCAACCATCTCACGGAC
>JABGPV010000977.1 GCA_018644785.1 Deltaproteobacteria bacterium
TCATCTCATTTTCAATTCCCCGGATCTTGATCGAGCCGAGATCTTTTGGCTGCACTCTGTCCTGCGTCGAGGGGTCCATCGCGTGGAAGACCGCCTCGGGCAGGATGATGGGAATGCCGTAATCCTTGGTCAGTTTCTCCAGTCGCGCGGCGATGTTGACGGTGCTGCCGATCACGGTCGTGTCGATGCGGCCGGGAGAGCCGAGGGTGCCGAGGATCAGCTCGCCGGAGTTGATGCCGATGCCGACGTCGATTTTTTCGGAGCCGCGATGCTCTCGCCGGCGATTGTAGGAGGCGATTCTCTCGCGCAGATCGAGGGCGGCCAGCAGGGCATCGTCGGGCCGGTCGGGGAAGAGGGCCATGACCGCGTCGCCGATGTATTTGTCGATAAAGCCGCCGTGGTGCCCTATGGCGGGCAGGATGCTCTCCAATAGCCCGTTTAAAAAGATCAGGTTTTCGTCTGCCGACATGCGCTCCGACATGTCGGTGAAGTTGCGGATATCCATGAAG
>JABGPV010000978.1 GCA_018644785.1 Deltaproteobacteria bacterium
AGCGGTCATTTTCACCACCACAATTTCCGATTTTTCAAGAACCCCATATTTCTTTGACAATTGATACGGTTTTACTAAAGGAACACTAATATGGGTGACATCAATTTTTTCAATTATCATTTAGCTTAATAAACCTTTTATATAAAACGTCTTCTTTAAAACGACTTCATTAAAAAACGGTAATCCTGACTGGGCATTATTTCAAAAAACAGTGGCGTTTGCCAATACAATTTCAGCTAAATGGCAGTTTTTTAGAAGCGCTTATTGTGCATTGGTTGGCTCAACATTTAAGAAATAAGTGCTGTTTGTCAAATCACTTTTTTTGGTAAGCCTGTAACCAAATATTATGGGTTTGAAAATTATGACTCAGGGTCGGCTCAAAAATTACTCAAGTGTTTCCCCTTAGTCCAGTGTTTCGCCAGAAACACGTCGCCGGAAAAGGAAACACGTTGCTGTGGCATTCTGTCGGCAAAATGATCCAAGGGTCGGCTAAAAGGCTAGTTCACAT
>JABGPV010000979.1 GCA_018644785.1 Deltaproteobacteria bacterium
CTGTTTGCGGTTCCATATACACGGGTGAATGATGACGGAACTCTCGGAGACTGGAACGATGTTACTGTTGCCTCTATAGAAGATAAACTGGGTATCCATGCCAGTCCCACAGCGGTCTTGAATTTTGGCGAAAATGATGATTGCCTGGGGTGGATCATAGGAGAAGAAGGCCAGGGCATATCATCGATGTTCCTGATGATGAATGGTGCCAGAATTTATACAGGACTGATTGGTCTTGCTCTTGGAGGAGCAGCTTACGAAAATGCCAAAACTTATGCGCAGGAACGTGTACAGGGTACTCATATTTCAAAAATCCGTGATCCGGAAGCACCCAAGGTTTCGATTGTCAATCATCCAGCGGTAAGACTCAATCTGATCAATATGAAAGCTAAAGTTGAAGCCATGCGGGCGTTGCTTTATTTTACCTCTTTTCAATTTGATCTTGAACAAATCGCAAAAACTGATGAGGAAAAGCAAAGCGCGCAAAACATGGTGGATTTGCTGACG
>JABGPV010000098.1 GCA_018644785.1 Deltaproteobacteria bacterium
CCATAACCTTTTCTCCTCATTTGTTCTATTATGGAAACCTTTCCTGGCTATGGTATTGTCACCGGCATTCCCATGAGGGGCCAGATGACATAAACGGCCAACGCTGTCACAGCCATCAACATGATGCTGGCCGGAATGCCGTATAGAAAAAACTCACCGGTGGAAAACTGTTTTGAATCGTATGCGATGGCATTGGGTGCGGCGCCTACCAGCAGCAGGAAGGGCATACCTGCAACGACGAGGGAGGCGAAAAGGATCACCTCGGGTGCCACATGCAGGTAGGGCGCGATAACCAGGGCCACAGGAAGCGAAATGGCGATGGCGGCCACGTTCATGATGAAGTTTGTCATCATCATCACGAAAAAGGCGATGCTCATGACAAAAACAAACCAGCTGGCCTCTTGGAACATGGCGAGCCAGTTCACGGCGAGCCACTTGGCGGCCCCCGTATCCCACAGGCAGAACCCGATGCTCATGGCCCCGCCGAAGAGAAGGATGATATTCCAGGGGATATCTTCCAGATCGTCCACATCCAGGATGCCGACGATAAAAAACAGGATGGTGGATACCAAAATAATGGCGGTCTTGTTGATGGGTTGAAGAGCGGGGATAAAGGAGCGCAGGCTCATGACCAGGATACAACCGAATACAATAACGGCTGCCAGGATTTCCTTCTTGGTAATGGACCCCAGTTCAGAGTTCAACTGTTTTGCTTTTTCTCTCAAGCCGGGGATCACTTTCTTTTCAGGTTTCAGGAATACCATGAAGAAACCCCATAACAAAAAGGTCATGAGCCAGCCGATGGGGAACATGTAGTAGGTCAGTTCAAAAAAACTGACTTCCTTGCCGACCACGTCAGTGTAAAAACCGAGGGCAACTGCGCCTCTGGCGGCCCCCAGCAGGGTCACAATGCTGCCGGCACCGGCCACATAGGCCATCCCCATGAAAAGGCCCTTGCCGAATTTCGTCTGCTTGTTCCCTTCGCCATAAAGGGCGTAAATGGATATGAGCAGCGGGTAAATGGTCGCAGCCACAGCCGTATGGGCCATGATGTGGGTGAGGGCCGCTGTCACGACGAAACAGCCCAGGTATATCATGCTTGTTTTTTCCCCCACAACGATCAACATTTTGTAGGCAAGCCGTTTGGTTAACCCCACTTTGGTGAAGACCAGGCCGATGACGATGGAGGCAAAAATAAACATGACGGAAGGGACCATAAAATCCGTAAAGGCCACCTTTGCCGGTCGGATCAGGAACATGGCTTGAAGAACACCGATCGCCAGACTGGTAACCCCGATGGGCACCACTTCAAACACCCACCAGGTTCCCGCCAGCAGGAAGACCGCTAATGCGCCTTTTGCCTCTTTGCTTAAGGGGAAATGTTTCCCCATTGGGTCAACCGCATCGGGCCAAGATGAGGACGTATAGACAATAATAAACAGAAAAACCCCTACCAGAAGAAAAATGATCTTCGTCCAGTTGATTTTGGATTTTTCATCCGCTGAAGTGAAGTCGTTCGACATGTATTAAAACCTCCGTCTGATTTGTAAAAAAATGGTCAAGGCGGAATGAATTGCCTGATTTATAATGTTAAAGGCTGCAGGTGGTTTTCATGGTCTGAAAGATGGCGTTAAAAACATCCGTCAACTTCAAAATACCGATAATCTGGTCCCCCCGGGTCACGAGCAGGGATTGATGGTTCCCCAACACCAATTGATGGCAAGCCATCTCCAGAGAGGCATCCTCACTCACATATTCCCCCTCGCCGGGGGTATGCATGAAATCTCTGACTTTTATGTCGGCAGCTTTCCTACAGATGTCGGTGAGTGGCTTTTCCCACAAATAGTTCTGCTCCAGTATGGACGAAATGAATTTCCGGCTCAGGCCGAATCGCGACAGGGACTTAATATCTCCCATTTCACCATATTTGGGTTCCAAGGCTTTTATGATATCCAATTGGCCCAGTTTGCCCACAATTCGGTCTTTCGGGCCGTATACCAATACGGCCCTGTGTTTATAGGGCAGGTGTAAGAATTTTTCCTGCGCCTCCTCCAGGGCCAGAACGGCTTCGTAGAGGGTTGCGCTGTTCGGGACGGTGGCATACTCATCGAGAGGCACCATAAGGTCCTTTATCGTCATTGTTTCCATAATTCACTTTCCTCACGTTAACGGTATTTTGGCGACGGATCATAAAAATTCCATTGATCAAAGTCAAGCGATTTACGTCTGTACCGTTGATCTTATGGCCGGCTTTTTGTGAATATTCGGGGGATGCGATTTTAAAACCATTGAAAACTGAACCCACAATGATTTATGATGGCGTCGTAAGAAGTCCCATCTACTGCGTTGCAGCAATTTTTCAGAATCTCAACATACTACATGTATGCCTACGATCCTGAAAAACCGCTACGCCTTGTATATGGAACCTTTTACAACGCCATCTATAGACAGTGTCCATCCACAAATGGTTAAGATGTAAAAGATATCAGCCTGATCAGGAGCTTAAATTATGTCACAGCATGTGGTGGTTGTCGGAGCAGTTGCACTGGGTCCAAAAGCAGCTTGCCGTTTCAAGAGGCTTGAACCCGATTCAAAGGTTACAATGGTGGATCAGTCGGATCTCATTTCCTACGGGGGTTGCGGAATTCCCTATTTTGTATCCGGAGACGTCAGTGATGCAAGCCAGCTTCAGTCAACCAGTTTTCATATGGTTCGCGATGCGAAGTTTTTCCAGAGTGTTAAAGACATCGATGTGTTGACCAACACCGGGGTTTTATCCATCGATCGAAACAGCAAAACCGTAAAAGTGCGAAATGTACTGGACCAGCGGGAAGAAGACCTGCCCTACGATCAACTGGTGCTGGCCACCGGCAGTCGCCCCAAGCGATTACCCGTCCCCGGTGCCGACTTGAAAGGGGTTTTTACGGTATCGAATCTCAATGAAGCCATGGCCATCAAGCAGGGGCTCGCTGACGGCGAGGTTGAAAAAGCCGTGGTTATCGGGGCCGGCGCCATCGGACTTGAAATGGCGGAAGCCCTGGCGGATTTGTGGGGAATTGAAACCACGGTTATCGAGGTCGCCGATCAGATCCTGCCCGGTATCGTCAGCCCGAATATAGCCCGCATGGCCCAGTGTCATCTGGATGAAAATGATATTGCTGTTCGCCTGGATGAAATGGTTCAGCGGCTTGAAGGAACGGATCGTGTGGAAAAGGTCACGACCGACAAGGGGACCATCGATGCGGATATGGTGATCATGGCGGTCGGTGTTGCTCCGAACGGTGAACTGGCCAAAGCGGCCGGACTCGAGGTTTCAGCCAGTGGGGCCATTGTGGTCAATGAACGGATGCAAACATCCGATCCTCATATTTTTGCCGGGGGTGACTGTGTGGAGATTCCCCATCTTCTCACCGGAAAACCGGGATATTTTCCATCCGGTTCTCTCGCCAACCGGCAGGGACGGGTTATCGGTACCAATCTGGCGGGCGGAAACGCAAAATTCGAGGGGGCTGTGGGGACCTTCATTATGAAAGTTTTTGAAATGTCCTTAGCCAGTGCGGGTATGAGCCTGAAAACAGCGAAAGCTGAAGGATCAGATGCGTTGAGCGTGTTTGTTTCACAGTTTGACCGGGCACATTTCTATCCGGAAAAAAACCTCATGTACATGGAACTCATCGTGGATCGGAAAACAGAGAAAGTTCTGGGGGTTCAGGGGCTTGGAAGTATGACAGACGCCGTTTTCGCCAGGGTCAATGCCGTGGCGGCCATCCTCAAATACAGCCCCACCACCGCGGATATCAGCAACCTGGAACTTCTTTATGCCCCACCCTTTTCAGCGGCCATGGACATCGTGAACGCTCTGGGCAATACGGCTGAAAACGTTTTGAGAGGAAAAAATAAGCTGATTGATGTGGACCAGTTCGCAAAATGGTGGCAGGATAGAGACGGTAGTGACGCCGTTTTTCTGGATTGTCGGGGCTGGGGAAATGCCAAACCCTTTGCGGAAAAGTACCCGGATGACTGGAAAAGCATCCCCCAGGATGAGCTCAGTGTGCGTATGGACGAGGTCCCCAGGGACAAGCCCCTGGTTCTCATATGTAATACGGGGGTTCGTTCTTACGAAGCGCAATTGAACCTGCGGCAGAAGGGCATTACCAATACCTATAATCTTCAGGGGGGTATGGCCACCGTCAAGAAGTGGGGCTTCGACCTTTTGTGAACGGACACTAAATAATGAGGGAGGTATCGGCACATGGATTTCAGCATCATGCAAAAAACGCTAAAGGACTGTGCCCTATTTCGAGGTTTGGATCAGGGCCAGTTGGGCCTTCTGGCCATGAGTGCCGAAGCGAAAGAGTTTGCAACAGACGATATTGTCTATCGGCAGGGAGATGATGCCGGCGGTCTCTTTGCCCTGATTGTGTCGGGGAAACTGGAGGCGAGCACCCAACAGGGCTATGTGTTGAAAACCCTGGGTAGCGGTGAAATCATTGGTGAAGTGGGGACCATCAGCCAGCAGGGAAAACGTACGGTAACGTTGAAAGCGGTTGAACCGGCAACCCTCCTCCAATGGAATATTCAGGATATCGGCGATACATCCCCGTCACTGCTGAAAAAACTCAAGGATCTGGCGTGGCGGCGAATCAAAGACTTCAATGAATAGGGTGCAGGGGACAGTTGTCAGGGGGCAGGATGAAATTCGAAACTGATTTTTCTGCACCCTGACAACTGCACCCTGTAAAAGATTAATAGTGTACCCTTGCAATGGATGAAACGCTCTGTTATTCTGCTCTTCAGAGAATATGACGGTTTGATTCTTGAAAAGGAAAGGGGGTGAATTTCATAGGATATCAGCGGTTCTTTGATCAAAACCTTTTAAATGAGAAGGAGGGTTACGATGGCTGGAAGTACATACAAAATTATTGAGTTGGTGGGTACAAGTGACCAATCATGGGAAGATGCTACAAACACCGCAATCGCGACGGCGGGCGAAAGCCTCAAGGATCTGAGGGTAGCGGAAGTTACCAAACTGGATGTAACCATTGAAAATGGAAAGGTAACCTCATTTCGAACACGACTGAGTGTTTCTTTTAAATACGCCAAATAGGTTAAACCGCGACAAAAGACCCCCTGCGTTTAGGGCTAGTTTTTGCTGCCGACTATCCGAGGAGCATCGCTGAACATGCCCAGAAACAGACTGACGGTACTTGATCAAATTGCAGCCTCAGATAAGGTTCGGAAAAAGATCATAGACGCTGCAAGCGCCCTTTATGCCAAAAAAGGCTTCGGGGCCACTTCGATTCAGGAAATCTCCGAAACCGCGAATGTTACCCTGCCTGTTACTTACCACTATGTCAAAAAGAAATCCGGGATCATGCGGCTCATCATGGAAGATGTGTTGAACATTTTCCGGGAGAGCCTGATCAAGGAAATCGGGGACATTGTGGACCCTGTGGAGAAGCTGGCCATGGCGGTTATCCTCTACCTCAGGGTGCTGGACCGGCAGCGCGAAAAGATGCTGCTGCTTTATCAAAAATCCAGTTCCCTGGACAGGGATTCAAAAACGCGGATTATGGCCCTTGAAGTCGAAGTCAGTGAGATTTTTTCAAATATCATCAATGAAGGGATTGCGCAGGGGGTCTTCAAAGCGGTTGATGTTGACCTTATGGCCTACAACATTTTGATGTTATCACAAATGTGGATACTCAAGCACTGGCATTTTAAAAACCGTTTGACACTGGATAAATATATTGACAGTCAGCTGGTGACCATAATGGATGCGCTCGGAGCAAAATATTGATCGCACTTTTATTTCCTTTTCTTCAGGACCAGCAGGTTTCTTTTCAGTTCTTTACCTTTCAGGATATAAGGCTTTGAATCGTGAACAAAAAGGCCCTTCTCCTTTAACAGCGGCTTACATTCAGCAAGAATATCCTCGAACCGGTTCCCCAGAAAAGCAACCATCAGCCCCCCGGGCGCCAGATACGGCGCACACAGCTTGACAAGTCTCGGCAAAGGCGCCATGGCCCTGGATGTAATTATGTGGCACCATTCAAATGGAAGGGGCTGGGAAAGCATTTCAATCCGTTCTCTAATGACCTCGATCTGTTTCAATCCACAGAGCCGGATGATCTGCTTTAAAAAGCTCCCCTTTTTCAAATTGGGTTCCATGAGGAAAAATTTCATGGCCGGCCTGCAGATTTTCAGGGGAATGGCGGGGAAACCCGCCCCCGAGCCAACATCGAGGCATATTCCTGTATCCGGAAGGTAGGGGAGCGGCATGAGGGAATCTGCCACCAGTTCGTCCATGATGCGCCGGGTGGATGACAAACCTGTGAGATTCATATGTCTGTTCCAGGCCGTCAGTTCTTTTATGAAAATGGAGAGAAGATCCTTTTGTCCCGGCGAAAGATTGATTTCAATTCCTTTGAAACATGATTCCAGGTCCTTCATCTTTTGCGGTGGCCTCTAAATAATAACCCGTCTTTTGATGATGGCCACGGCTTCTTCGGGCGAATCTACTATTCGGAAAATATCAAGGTCCGATTCCGAAATGGTTTTTTCCTTGAGCAATACATCTTTAATCCACTCCAGCAGCCCCCCCCAATAATCGGATCCCACCAGGATGACGGGAAAATTCCGAATCCTTCCCGTTTGAATGAGCGTTACGGCCTCAAAAAGTTCGTCAAGGGTGCCAAACCCCCCCGGCATGATAATATACGCAACGGCATATTTTACGAACATCACTTTTCGAATGAAAAAGTACTTGAAATTAAGTCGAACATTGGCGTATTTGTTGGGCTGTTGTTCATTGGGAAGCTCAATATGAAGGCCCACCGACTTTCCGTTTGCATTGGCCGCCCCCAAGTTGGCGGCTTCCATGACGCCGGGACCCCCGCCTGAAATCACATTGAAACCATTTTCCACCAAGAGGCGAGCCGTTGTGACAGTGCTTTTATATACGTCGCTTTCAGGTGCAATCTGTGAAGATCCAAAAATGCTGACCGCGGGATAGGCCTCAGGCATCTCTTCAAAGCCCCTTACGAACTCAGATATGATCTGAAACATCCGCCAGGATTCCTTCAAGTTCAGGTCGTCAACGATATATTGGCTGTCCTTCATGGTAAATGTCCTTTCTTTTCAGTTAAATCCACAAAAAACCATTGCTTTTTGTCATCACATACTTTAGCTTTTATGGTAACCCGTCATGGGTGAATCAGGATAATAGGGTGATGGCGGATTTGTGTCAAGGATTGATACGTTTAGGGTTGTGGGCATCATTGATAGAGGCAAACGAGTCAATATTCTAAAATTTGGGTTGAAAAAAGCAAGGAGGTCGGCTATTGGAACGAGTTGCGCGTGTTACCGAGATCATCGGCGCCTCTCCCGTGAGTTTCGATGAGGCAATCAAAACCGGTCTTGACAGGGCCACAAAAACATTAAGGGGCATCACCGGGCTCAGGGTTCTCGAGCAAAGGATCGCTGTGGAGGATGACGCCATGCGCGAATACCGGGTCAGGATGGAAGTCATCTTTATTCTTGAAACCTAAGATTAACAATCCAGAGGGATGATTATGGAAGAAGAGGATCGTCGGGGAAATACCCGAGATGCTGAACAGGATTTTTTGACGGACATCAGTCGTCAGTTCAGCGGGAAAGATCAGGAGCAGGATTTCTTAAATAGCATCAGCCCATCCGCTCCCAAGGAAGATATTCAAGTCAATGTGGGTGAGCGGGTGAAACAGGTCCGGGAAGATCGGGACCTGACGCTGCTGGATATTTCTCAAAGAACAGACTTGGATGTGGCATTCCTGGAACAGATCGAAAACGGCGATGTGGCACCGCCCCTGGGAATTGTTATCAAACTGGCCAAGGCGCTTGACCTCAAAATGGGCTATTTCATATCAGGTGAAGAGGACAGGCCTTATACCATTGTGCGGAAAAACGACCGAAAAGTGGTCTCGCGTTACAGTTCCAAAAAGGGTAAATATTATGGATACGGGTATGAATCCCTGGCCCCCCATAAAAAAGACCGACACATGGAACCTTTTCTCGTTTCCCTTGAGCCTTCAAAAGCCGATGAAGCGCGATCCGCCCATGATGGACAGGAATTCATTTATGTTCTCGAAGGGGCCATGGAAGTCAGGCTCGGTGAGGAGGTTTACGTCCTTGAACCGGGTGATTCCATCTATTATGACTCCACGGTTCCCCATCTTGTCAAGAATCATGGCAGCGATGTAACACGGATTCTGGCCGTTCTTTATTCGGAGGGGTAAGTTGAAAAATGATTGCATTTGATTTGGAATGTTCCCAGGGGCACCTTTTTGAAGGCTGGTTCAACAGCCTTCAGTCTTTTGAGGAGCAGAATTTAGAAGATCTCGTACGATGTCCGTTCTGTGATGTTGCCGATGTCAGGAAGGTGCTTTCACCTGTGGCGGTCAGAACATCCCAACCGCAGGAAGCGAACCATCCGGCGGCCGTCAATTATCAGAAACTGGCAAAAGAGGTCGTTGAATATATTAAGAATAATTCGGAAGATGTGGGGCCCCGATTCGCCGCCGAGGCCTTGAAAATCCACTACGGCGCTGCAGAAAAAAGAAGCATCCGCGGATCGGCAACTGAGGAAGAAGAAAAGACCCTGAAAGAAGAAGGCGTGGGGTTCTTAAAGGTTCCCATGCCTGTTTCTGACCCTGAAAAAAGCAATTGATGGTATGTTTGACATCGTATGAGACACTATCTGAGACCTTATATGAGGAGACAGCAATGGGTAAGATAAAAAGGGCCATCATCAGTGTTACCGACAAAACGGGGATTGTGGACTTCGCAAAGTCCCTGGCCGGTTTCCATGTGGAAATATTGTCGACAGGGGGAACCGCCAGAGCCTTGCGCGGGGGTGGGGTTTTGGTGACGGATATTTCGTCCTATACCGGTTTTCCGGAAATGATGGACGGTCGCGTCAAGACCCTTCATCCGAAGGTGCATGGGGGGCTTCTGGGTTTGCGTGATAACCCTGAACATGTCAAAGTAATGGCGGAGCACGGAATTGAAGGCATCGACCTGGTGGTAGTGAACCTGTATCAGTTTGAAAAAACCGTATCCAAAGAAGGGGTCACGTTGGCGGAGGCCATCGAGAATATCGATATCGGGGGGCCCTCCATGTTACGATCCGCCGCTAAGAATTTCAAGGATGTCACCGTCATTGTCGATCCGGATGATTATGGGGAGGTTTTAAAGGAGATGGATGCTTCGGCCGGGGAAACCCTGCCCACAACACGATTTCGATTGGCCAGAAAGGTATTCCGTTTAACCCATGAATACGATGGCGCCATAAGCCAATACCTGGCGGGGATGGAATTGTAAGGCCTCTAACTTTCTTTGGCGTCTCCGTTTTTCTTTCTTTTTTTCTTTTCATGGCACGGCATGTTCTTATGAACATGCCTTTCTTTTTTGGTGCAGTACATGGCCTGAAATACGCGGCAACTCCCAGCCCCATCCAATGCTTCCTTCTCAGGCCAGGTGGCATATTGACAGTTTAGATCACAGAACTCCATGTGTATCGCCTTTCCGTTAAAAACACCTTGTTCCATTAGGTGAGGACCGCTTTGATATTCCGTTGTATCCGCTGAAGACCGGGGCGCGAAAGGGCCGTTTGTTCAAATAATGTTTCAAATTTCCCGTCATCCGTTTTCAAAAATTCCGAGATACTCGGAAGGGAGGGCGGCACGGCTTTTTTACCTGGGTTGAACGGGCACACTTCCTGGCACACATCACACCCCAGAAAACACTTGCCCATCCTTTTTCCTGTTTTTGGGTCAAAGCCGCCCTCATATTCAATGGTGAGGTAAGAAAGGCATCTGGATGCATTAAGGCGGTTGGGACCTTCCAGCGCGCCGGTAGGGCAGGCATCCAGGCAGCGGGTACAGTTTCCACATAGATTCTTCATGGGTTCGGCGTCACCACCGGGCAGCAGAGCCGTGGTCAGGATTTCAGTCAGGAAAACATAGGATCCGTGACCGGGAACAATGAGCATGTTATTTTTTCCGAAGAAACCCACTCCGGACCTGTTAGCAAAACTCCGCTCAAGGATGGGTGCTGAATCAACGCAAACCCTGGATTTTGTATTCGGGTATGATTCTTTGAGCCCCAATGCAAGGTGTTTGGCTTTTTTTCGAACACGGATGTGATAGTCTTTCCTTTGGGGTTCGCTGTATCGGGCCATGGTAAACCCTTCAGGTGTACGGGGTTTATAGGGAGAATAGGGGTAAGCCAGACTGATGACGGTTCGACATCCCGGGAGGAGCATACTCGGATCTTCTCTCAAATTTTGATGCCTTTTGAGCCATGCCATCCCGCCGAATTTTTCAGCATCAATCCATGCGCAAAACGCATCGAAAAACAGAGGCTTTTCAGATGGGGAGAGCCCTAGCGCGACAAAACCTAACTTTTTGGCATGGTCAACAAGGTTCATTTGAGGGAAAATGGGGTGAGGCTTTCATAGCCGTTATCCGTAACCAGTATGGTTTGTTCAAACTGTGCGGAAAGATCTCCATCCAGTGTTACGGCTGTCCAGCCATCATCTAGAATCCGGAGATCTTTTTTGCCGAGGTTGATCATGGGTTCAATGGTGAACACCATTCCCGGAATCAGTTCGATGCCTTCTCCGCAATGTCCGTGGTGGGGTACCTGGGGTGGTTCGTGAAAATCGAAACCGACACCATGGCCCACAAATTCCCTCACAACCGAACAACCCACCTTTTCCGCAAAGGATTGAATGGCGTAACCGATGTCACCGATGCGGTTTCCGGGACGGACCATCATCAAGCCTTTTCGGAGACATTCGCGCGCCACAGTTACGATTTTTTGAGTGTTTGAACCCGGGTCTCCCACAAAAAACGTCTTATTGACATCAGCGTAATACCCATCCAGAATGGGGGTGACATCCACATTGACGATATCCCCATCCCGCAAGATCCTTTTGCCGGGGATGCCGTGGCAGATCACTTCGTTTACGGAAACGCAAACGCTTTTCGGAAACCCGCGGTAACCCAAGGGCGCCGGCGTGGCACCGTTCTTGATGGTATACTCATGGACGAGGGTGTTGATGTCATCTGTCGTCATTCCGACCCGAATTGCATCTTCAACCAGGTCGAGGGTTGTCAGGGCAAGACGTCCTGCTTTTTTAATGCCTTCAATATCCCCTGCTTCTTTGACGCGAATGCCATGTTTTTGAAGATATAGACGCTTATTATTGTTTTTGGGAAGTAACCCCTCCTTACGGAAACAGCATTTTTTATACTTCAGCCCGCTTCCACAGGGGCAGGGGTCATTACGGCGCACCTTCGCGCTTTTGTTTTTCATCAGAATTCTTCAACCTCTGGTTAAAATTTGCAATTTCATAAAATTTAAGTGTGGATTCAATTCCTTAACCCTTGAATCGTACGTCACGGAGTGTTATAAGGGCTGCACTATAGCAGGGCGTGGGTTCGAGGTCAATGATCTGAAATCCTGTTCATTAAGAGGTTCAAATGATACTCAAGGTCAATAAATATGAGCGATATGGGAAAAAATAATCAGAAAACCGCATTGATTCTGGGCGTTTCCGGTCAGGACGGGTCTTATCTGACAAAATTCCTTCTGGCCAAGGGCTACCGGGTTGTCGGCGCTTCGCGGGACGCTCAAATGTCTTCTTTTGCCAATCTGAAACGCTTGGAGATTTATGACCGGGTCGCACTCGAATCTGTATCTCTGAACGATTTTCGAAGTGTACTGCAGGTTTTAAAAAAAGTGCAGCCAGACGAAGTCTATAATCTTGCCGGACAGACTTCCGTGGGGCTCTCTTTTGATCAGCCCGTTGAGTCATTTGAAAGCATCAGCATCGGCACATTGAATCTCCTGGAAGCCATTCGGTTTTTGAACATCCCCATCCGGTTCTATAACGCGGGATCCAGTGAATGTTTTGGCAACACGGAAGGCATCTCGGCCAATGAGGAGACGCCCTTTCGCCCCAGGAGTCCCTATGCCGTTGCAAAGGCGGCCGCTTTCTGGCATATGGCCAATTACCGTGAAGCCTATGGGCTTTTTGCCTGCTCAGGGCTTTTGTTTAATCACGAGTCCCCGCTGAGACCGGAGCGGTTTGTAACCCGCAAAATTGTGAATGCGGCCTGTCGTATCGCTAAAGGAAGCGGCGAGGTCCTGGAACTGGGAAATATTGAGGTTGAGCGTGATTGGGGATGGGCTCCCGAATACATTGAGGCCATGTGGCGTATGCTTCAGCAGGACAAACCGGAAGATTTTATTCTGGCCACCGGCGAAAACCAACAAGCTGGCGGATTTTGTTCGCGAAGCTTTTGATGCGGTTGACTTGAACTGGCACGACCATGTAAAAACCAGTGAGCGCCTGCTCCGGCCGACGGATATTTTAACGGTCAAGGCGGACCCGGGGAAAGCCCAGCGAAAGTTGGGGTGGAAAGCCCGATATAAAATGAAAGATGTGGCACGAAAGATGGTGGAAGAAGAATTTAACAGAATACTGGGAGTAAAAATATGAAAAGAGTACTGATCACCGGGATTACCGGCCAGGATGGCGCTTATCTTGCAGAGTTACTTCTGGAGAAGGGCTATTTAGTGCATGGCATTAAGCGCCGCAGTTCTCTTTTTAATACCGAGCGAATCGATCACTTATACCAGGATCCCCATGAATCAGACAGACGGTTTGTGCTTCACTATGGTGAATTGACGGATTCCACGAATCTGATCCGTAAAGTACAGGAGGTTCAACCGGATGAGATCTACAATCTGGCGGCCCAGAGCCACGTTCAGGTATCTTTTGAGACCCCTGAATATACAGCCAATGCGGACGCATTGGGGGCGCTTCGCCTTCTTGAGGCCATCCGCATCCTGGGGCTTGAAAAGAAGACCAAATTCTACCAGGCATCCACCTCGGAGCTTTATGGTCTGGTCCAGGAAACACCGCAAACCGAGAAAACCCCGTTTTATCCGCGTTCTCCCTACGCGGTCGCAAAACTCTACGCGTATTGGATTACGGTCAATTACAGGGAGGCATACGGCATTTTCGGGTGCAACGGCATCCTGTTCAATCACGAATCCCCCATACGGGGTGAAACCTTTGTAACACGAAAAATCACCCGGGGCCTGGCGCGGATCAAGCTGGGCTTTCAGGATTGTCTTTATCTGGGAAACCTGGACGGCAAGCGGGACTGGGGGCATGCACGGGATTATGTGGAACTCATGTACCTGATGCTTCAACAGGAGCAGCCGAAGGATTATGTGATTGCCACGGGTCAGCAGAACTCGGTCAGGGATTTCGTCAATGTTGCGGGCAGAGAGATCGGCCTTGACATCCGCTGGGAAGGGGCTGGTGTTGAGGAAAAAGGGTATGACCGAAATACGGGAAAATGCATCGTCGCTGTTGATGAACGATATTATCGTCCCACCGAGGTCGAAGCGCTTCTGGGAGATGCAAGTCTTGCGAGGGAAGCGCTGGGTTGGGAACCCAAAACCTCATTTGAGGAGATGGTGGCGGAGATGGTGGCCTGGGATCTGAAAGAAGCAAGCCGGGATCTGCTTTGCAGGAACGAGGGTTTTTCTATCAAGAATTATTATGAATAGTATTCGCCGAGTGTGTTGGACTAAAAAAATTCATTGACAGAGCATAACTTCACTGATATTAATTTATGTTTTTAATTTTAGAGCGGCTCCTTGTCCCCCAGTTGTGGGGGACCAAATAAACCCTCTAATAAAAAGACTTTTTATAGGGGATGGCCGAAAGGAGAAAAAACGAATGAGGTATTATGAAACCCTTTATATCATCAACCCGAATTTAGCGGAAGAGGACTACCGTGCTGTTGTCGCTAAATTTTCCGATGCTGTAGAGAAAAACAAGGGTGTTGTGACGAAGGTGGATGAGTGGGGGAAAAAAACGTTAGCCTACGACATCAAAAAGTTTGACAAAGGCTATTATGTGCTTCTTCAATATTGTGGAGAAGCGGGTTTGACAGCGGAACTCAAAAGAGAGCTGGGGTTGGATGACAGAATTCTTAAATACCAGACCATCAAATTGAGTGATGATGCTGATCTTGAAAAACTGAAGCCAAAGCCCGATCCAGGCGAACCCGAACCTGTTGAAACTGTGGAAGTTGAAAAAGTGGAAGTTGAAGCGGTCGAAGAGGCGGAAAATTCAGGGGAAACAGGTACGGAAGGCGAGGGTGAAAAAGATGGCTTATAATCGATCCTTTAACAAAAGCGGCGGTACAAACCGACCCAAGGGCAGGTTCCGAAAGACTTACCACCGGCGAAAAGTGTGCAAGTTCTGTGCGGACAGCAGCCTTTCCATTGATTATAAAGATATAAAAATTCTCAGGTATTTCACGACTGAACGGGGTAAAATCACGCCGCGCAGGATTTCCGGGAATTGTGCCAAGCATCAGCGTATGCTGACCGTGGCCATCAAGCGGGCTAGAAACATTGCGCTTTTGCCCTACACGACGTCTATCGTCAGATAACCCAAAAATCTTTAAAAAAGCACTCTGGAGCCGTTTCAGAGTGCTTGAGGCTTTTTGCCTTCCCTGAAATTCGATGAAAACGACAGATGTGCTGGGGTGCGTGGGAGGGGCCGCGTTCCTTCTTCTTGCCTCGGCCTGGATCCCTTTTATAGGCCCTTTTTTCAGCCTCCTGACACCATTGCCGTTTCTCTGCTACTCAACCCGCCTCGGCCTCCGCCAGGGGATAAAGCTTGCAGCGATAGCCGTCTTTGCCATCGGACTTCTTGCCAATCTCATGGGACAGCCGCAGGCCATAATTTTTGTTATTGAGTTCAGTATCATTGGTATGGGTCTATCGGAGCTTTTCAGGCGGGAACTGGCACTTGGCCAGACATTGTTTCTGGCAACGGTCTTCATGTTGTTGCTGGGCCTGGGGTTGCTTTTTTTTATCGGTCTATCAAAAAACATGGGTCCCATAGAGATGATTCTTGCCTATATGGCGGAACATCTCAATGCCACCATCGCGGCTTATAAGGATGTGAGTGTGGAAGGGACGGACGTACGGACTTTGGAAACCTATGCGAAAGCGTTCATGTTGATCATTTCCAAGATTTACCCGTCCCTTATGATTATCGGTACGGGCTTTGCGCTTTGGTTGAACATTGTCATCGCCAAACCGCTCTTCAAATTGTGGCACCTCAAATATCCGCGATTTGGGCCCATGGATCGCTGGCAGTCCCCTGAGTGGCTGGTATGGGGCACCATCATTTCCGGTTTTGCGCTTTTTTTGTCATCAGGGAGTATCGAATTTCTGGCCATAAACGCCCTGATTGTTATTTTGGCCATCTATCTTTTTCACGGGCTATCCATCGTGCTGTTCTTTTTGAATAAGTATAAGGTTCCCACTTGGATCAGGGTCGGTGCGTATGTCTTGATCATGATTCAGCAGCTTTTTTTTGTGGTGCTGATACTGGCCGGTTTGTTTGACCAGTGGGCTGATTTCAGGAGAATTCATCGAAGAGCCGATAGCTGAAGCAAGCGACGGAGGAGAATCAAATGGAAGTAATTTTAAGACAGGATGTGGATGAACTGGGCCTTGAAGGGGATATCGTCAAGGTGGCCAAAGGCTATGGACGAAACTATCTGATTCCGCAGTCCATGGCTTTGGAAGCCACGGAACACAATAGAAAGGCCCTTGAATTGCAGCGAAAAAAAATTGAGTTGAAACGGGTAAGGGTCAAAGAGGAAGCGGAAAAAGTCAAAGCGGTAATGGAAGAGGTTGTGCTGACTTTTTCTCAGAAGTCAGGTGAAGAGGGAAAACTTTACGGCTCTGTCACATCCATGGATGTCGCTTCACAGCTCAAGGACAAAGGTATCGATGTTGATAGAAGGAAAATCGTACTGGAAAAGCCCATCAAGGAATTGGGTGAATTTCAGGTAGAGATTAAGATTTATCCCGAAGTCAGCGCGGCTATCAAAGTCGTGGTAAAAGCGGACGAGGAAGCTCCGAAAGAATAAGTAAAACGGTTACGGTTCAGAAACTAACCTCATACCAAGCTTTGGCGTTAAGGGTTTTTCCATGCCTGTAAACAACGATCGAGCCGCCCGTTTTTCCCCCAAAGTTCCGCCCCACAACCTGGAGGCGGAGCAGGCCGTTCTGGGAGGGGTGTTGTTAAACAATGATGCCATGAACCAACTCATGGACATCCTTTCTTCCGACGATTTCTACCGAGGGGCACACGCCACCATTTTTGAAGGGATGGCTCTCCTGTATAATGAGAGCGAACCCATTGATGTCATAACGCTTTCCGAAGTTCTTACCCGGACAAACCAGGTGGAAACGGTGGGTGGCATCGATTATCTGGCGGTACTGGTTCAGTCGGTCTCCACTTCAGCGGGGATTGTCTATCATGCGAAGATTATCAAGCATGCCTCGGTGCGGAGGCGGTTGATTTCGGAGTGTTCGAACATTTCGGAATTATGCTTTCAGGAGCAGGAAGATGCCGAGGGGCTCCTTGAAAAAGCCGAACAGACGATTTTCAATATCGCTGAATCGCAGATCAAGGAAGGTTTCCAAGGCCTTGGTCAGGTCATCAAGGGGAGTATGGAGAGGGTGGTGAAGGCGGGGGAATCCAAAGGATTCCTGACGGGCATCACCACCGGATTTGAACATTTTGATCGTCTGACAGCGGGCCTTCAAC
>JABGPV010000980.1 GCA_018644785.1 Deltaproteobacteria bacterium
CTGGAGGAGATTGCAGCTAAGTAACACTACGAATGCCATTAAGCGTTCGCGGTCATCTTAGCATGATTAGCTAAAATTCTACTCCATGAAAAAGCCCGGTTCAGTGATGAGCCGGGCTTTTTTTGTTTTTGGCAGGATAATGGTTCGATAGCCACAAAGCGCCTTAAGATCTTTAGTCAAGAAAGAGGTTGTGATGCGCAGTGCTGGACAGCTACAGCTTCTTTCTACTCAATCAATTGACCACCTGTTGGGTACTGGAACAGACAAGATCCAAGGCTTATGCTGGTTTAACAAACAAGTGGCAGCAACTATTGCTTTTTAACTATTGTCAAAAAAAATCGGATCAGTGATACTCCACTGAATATTTTAGAATAGAATACCATCTGCCAAAATGGGAAGTTAAACCTATACCTGCTTCCGAAAGCATATTTTTGGATAAAACATCAATATACTATTGATATAAAACAACAACATCCTATTTCTCCTATGTCATACTGCAATCGCTAA
>JABGPV010000981.1 GCA_018644785.1 Deltaproteobacteria bacterium
CGGAATTGAACCACCGACACAGAGATTTTCAGTCTCCTGCTCTACCAACTGAGCTATCTCGGCATTTTTATGGAGCCGGCAGTCGGAATCGAACCAACGACCTACTGATTACAAGTCAGTTGCTCTGCCAACTGAGCTATGCCGGCACCAGATCTAAATTCTATAAAAAAATCGGCCGCTTGTCTATCATTAAAATTTTATGATAATATTACGCCTGGAGAGCTGGCAGAGTGGTCGAATGCGGCGGTCTTGAAAACCGTTGAGCCGAAAGGTTCCAGGGGTTCGAATCCCTTGCTCTCCGCCATAAAATTTCCCCTCCAAAAAAATACGGCGTTAAAATCAGTTTCAAAATATATCGTTACGCGACAAACTTATTTAAAGCCTAAAAGAAAGTCATTATTGAAAAAAATAATTTCATTAGCTATTGCAGATTTATCTATTGTGCCAGTTTCAAAAGGATTTTATGGGGGGATTTATTGTTCTAAAAATCCAGAACAACAACTATTT
>JABGPV010000982.1 GCA_018644785.1 Deltaproteobacteria bacterium
AGAGGAATGGAAATATCGATCAGTTTTCTCGCCATGATCAGAGTCCTTTCATGTTTTGATACCATGCACATTTATTAAAATATCGACGGGCACATCTCATCTACATTACAAGAAATATCATGTCAAACCATCTCGGGAGATAGTTCTGGCCAATATAGCCCGGAAGGTCCTGAATAGTTACTTTGAAGCATTGAACTTTTTAGCACATCCACCAATTTTATGCAAAACTGCCAGATCAATTCTTCACCTTTTGCCTGGGAATATCTAATTGATATTACAATGATTTATATCGTTTATAATGCTGAGATATAGCAGGTATATCAGATTCACAAAAATCCAATGTACGTTGGAGATATACCCATCTGGTTAATCCAAAAAACGGCCAGTTTCATACATCTCTCAACCCGCAATTCGCCATCCTCCCGATGAGGATATCACAACCATTCGGCTTTATGATATCCCGACCGAAAGAGTGGTATTGACTTCCAGAGAACTTCTAGTCGCAGG
>JABGPV010000983.1 GCA_018644785.1 Deltaproteobacteria bacterium
TCGGCTCAACATGGGCGCGGACGCGGCGGCCTGGTGGTCGCGCCTGGCAACATTCGGCGCCATGGGCCTGGGCGGCGCCATTGGCTGTTTGTTGGGTGGGGCGATCGCCGACCGCTATGGCCGCACCACCCTGACCATGGGGGCGATGACCGCGTCGGGTCTATGCGCCCTGGTGATCGGCTTTCTATTCGGCGCCGAACCCTGGCTGTTGACCTTGCTGGCCACCATCTGGGGGGTTACCGTGGTCGCGGATTCGGCGCAGTTTTCAGCTTCCATCGCCGAGCTGTCACCACCTGAATATGTTGGTACCATGTTGACCGTACAAACATCCGCCGGTTTTCTTTTGACCCTGTTCACGGTGCATCTGGTGCCGCCCCTGGCAGCGGCCTGGGGCTGGCAATATGCCTTTGCCATCCTAGCGGTGGGACCGTTCCTGGGCGTTTTCGCCATGTCCCGCCTGCGCGCCCATCCCGATTCGTCCCGCCTGGCGGGGGGCCGCAAATAATG
>JABGPV010000984.1 GCA_018644785.1 Deltaproteobacteria bacterium
GGCGGACTGGAGCAGGCGCTGCAACTGGAAGACCGGAACCAGATGCTTCTGGTGCTTCGGGGGATGGCGGATAAAAAAGAAAAAACAAGCCGGTATTTCTGAGAAACCATGAAAATGAAAACAGACGAAACGAAAAAGAAAGGATGGGTCAGCCGCTTTCTGGCATGGGTTATCAAGGGTCAGGAGCGAGTGCCGGGAAAACTCTGCGGTCAGTGAGGGGGTTCATCCCTGACCCATGCCGGCGGCATGAAGAAAGACAATTCGAAAATGTCAGAGAGGGCGCGTGGCAACCAGATGTAAATTTTAAAGTTGAGAACCTCTCTGCTCGATTGAAACTTGCTTTTTTACCCCAGGACTCCACCAAAAAAGCCTATTTTAAGAGGGTGAAAAAATGAGCAGACTTCCAAAAAAGACAAGGAATAGTCTCAAGAAAGAGGCCATCCAGTGGGACACCGCTATTCCAGGAGAGAGTCCTGAGAAAATTCAGGAATTCCTCAATGATGCAGA
>JABGPV010000985.1 GCA_018644785.1 Deltaproteobacteria bacterium
TGGATCGTTTGTTACACGGAATCCTTTTGCAAATGCTGTAATCATCAAAGCATTCCATGAAACTAGTATCTTATCATCAAGTCCAGGGGCAATTCTAGTTGAACGAACTTTTAATAATTTTTCAGATCCAGATTTTAAAATATCTCTAACTTTATCTTCGGTAATTCCAAAATTAAATGCAACATTTGAGAGGTTCAAATTATTACACAAAATAGTGTTGCCTTCCCAATTTCCACCATCAGTTACATCATAAAATAAACAAAAGACATCAGCATCATCACCAAGAATTTCTTTGATTTCACTTTTTTTCCAAACATAAAATTTTCCTTCAACACCTTCAGAATCTGCATCATATGCAGAATAAAATCCGCCTTCAGGAGAAGTCATTTCACGCAATACAAAGTCAAGTGTTTTTTCCACCACATCAAGATAGAAAGGATCTTTTGTGATTTGATATGCTTCTGCGTAATTCACAGGTATCAAGGCATTATCATAAAGCATCTTTT
>JABGPV010000986.1 GCA_018644785.1 Deltaproteobacteria bacterium
CGGTAACATAGCCCCCCGGCTCTTTCCACAACCGCCAGGAAGATATCGTTGTGAAAGAGGTATCCCGCGCCGGCGATGATAGCCATAATGATCAATATCCTGATGATCCATTTCATAGTCATTCTGGGTTTGTCAATTTCTGCAAATATTATTAACCAACACAAAGGTCAAATGCTGTTTTCATCCGAACCTGGAAAAGGGACTGAGGTGACCTTGTCTTTTCCTGTGAATGGTCTTCAAAAGAACTTATTGAAGCCAAGGAAATGGCTGATTCGGCAAATCAAGCCAAAAGCGAGTTTCTAGCCAATATGAGCCACGAACTTCGTACACCATTAAACGCAATAATGGGATATTCACAGATAATGCAACGCGAAAAAACACTTACTGACACACAAAAAAATAGACTGAATATTATCAACCAGAGCGGTAAACACTTATTGTCCCTGATCAACGATGTTCTTGAGATGGCTAGAATCGAATCCGGACGGGCCTCTGTCGTTAAGAAG
>JABGPV010000987.1 GCA_018644785.1 Deltaproteobacteria bacterium
GTGCCGACCTACCCGGATGCTTCGCGCTTCTGGCAGGTTGTCGACAAGCACAGCGTCAACATCTTCTACACCGCACCGACCGCCATTCGCGCGCTGATGCGTGAAGGCGACGGCCCGGTCAACAAAACCAGCCGCAAGTCGCTGCGCATTCTTGGTACGGTCGGCGAGCCGATCAACCCGGAAGCCTGGAACTGGTACAACAACGTGGTCGGCAATGGTAAATGCCCCATCGTTGATACCTGGTGGCAGACGGAAACCGGCGGCATTCTGATTACCCCGCTGCCGGGCGCCATTGCCTTGAAGCCGGGTTCGGCGACCAAGCCCTTCTTCGGGGTTGAGCCGCTGATCGTCGACGCCGACGGCGTTGCGCAGGACGGGGCCACCTCGGGCAACCTGTGCATCACCGATGCATGGCCGGGCATGATGCGCTCCATTTACGGCGATCATGAACGCTTCGTGCAGACTTACTTCTCGACCTATCCGGGCCGCTACTTCACGGGCGACGG
>JABGPV010000988.1 GCA_018644785.1 Deltaproteobacteria bacterium
GAAAGGATAGAAAGGACTTTGTCGGTAATTTCTTCATATTTACCAGTTGAAGCAGGTAGAATCATTAGAGCTTTCTTTTCAAGCGTTAAGTCATCATCTAATTTTTGGGCTGAGGGTAAAGCGATAATAAATATGAAGAATAAAAATTTATATTTCATTATAAATCCCACTCTAAGGGTTGATTATAAGCAAGAGTAAAAAACACAGAAGCTGTCTCATCGGTATAAGACTCACCGGTAGATAAGTCTTGGGTAAGTCCGAAAATAACAGCTATTTTATTTTGAATTGCCAGTTGAATTTCTCCAACCAATTGCATTCTAGAAAAATCTATATTATTAACCAATTTGCTCACTTGATGAAAATAATTAATTTCAATTTTTGTTTTGAATCGAGTGAAATCTCGATCCGAAGTAAATCCGGTTTTAGCATAGGATGTTTTTTGTACTGAGTTTAGATAGTCAGAATTATCAAAAGCAAATCCCATTTCTAATGTCATATTCCCTGT
>JABGPV010000989.1 GCA_018644785.1 Deltaproteobacteria bacterium
TTGAGGACCCCGATCCTTTGGTCCGTGGATACACTGCGTGGCTCATGGGGAATCTCGGTGCCCACGAAGCCAAAAAAGACATTGAAAAATGCCTTGGCGAATCCCATGAAATTGAAATCTACGAAACCGGGAATATTAGAAAAATGTCGTTGGGCGAAATTGCCAAAGAGGCCCTGCACAAATTATGATGGTTCTGTATCTCTTCTCTTCTCCTGAAGGCGACATTTCCCTAGAAGCAAAAGATCTGTCAAGACCATTTCTCCTAACCCCCGAAAAAGCCCATCCCCATCTGACCCTTGGCAACTATTTTGATGCCATGAAGGCATTTGTTTTGGAAAACCGTGGTGAACTCCTGCAACGGGTGCTGAAAGACAATTGGCATAAGGATTGGTGCTTGGATGATATAGAAAAAATCAAGATTCGCAGTGAAAAGCATGGCATCCTTTACCACCTGGCCAGCGTCGAAGTGTTTTTGAAAGAAACCCGGGTAAAATTTACACTGAG
>JABGPV010000099.1 GCA_018644785.1 Deltaproteobacteria bacterium
TTCTCCAGGCAGCGGCCCTGACCATTCTGCTGGTATCTCTGATTCTCTGGGTTTATGCCCGTTCGGTGCGATATGTGATGCTTACCATTTTACCTTTGAGCATAAGTATGTTATGGCTCCTGGAACTGATGGGCTGGCTGGGACTTCATTTTAATCTGGCCAACTTCTTTGCTATTCCCATCCTGATTGCCATCGGGGTGGACGGGGGGGTGCATTTCCTGGCCCGCTGGCGGGAAATTGAACCCCTGCTCGCTGACCGCCCCACGCAGTCGGGGGTTGGCGGGCTCTTTTTTACGGGAACCCCCACCGCCGTGGCCTTGAGCTTTACCACCACCATGATCGGTTTCGGCGGTTTGCTGTTTGCCCAGCACCGGGGACTGGCAAGCCTGGGCGCCATCATGGTGCTCGGATCTTTGATGGGCATGCTGGCGTGTCTCTTTGCGCTGCCGCCCATCCTGAAGCTGATGGGTCATTTTAGCAAGGGCGAAAAAACTGACAAATGAGGGTTGAGGGTTGCTTTGAAAAAAAACGGGGTTATCATTCTCTTTTTTGCCATGTTTCTCTGGGCCGTGAGTGGGTATGCTGAGGCAGGCAATCTGGATTTCGCCGTGATCCAGCCGGGTCAACCGGGGACGGAAGCGGAAGCACGCCCGGTGATGGATGCCTTTGCCCATTATATTCAGCAGAAAATGGGATCAGATGAAACCATTAAGGGACATTATTTCAACCGGTTGGCGCCCGCATTGGCATTCTTGGAATCATCACCCCCGGCATGGGGCATTGTTCAGTTGGGGTTATACGCCCAACACGCAACAGATTTTCAAATGACGCCTGTGGCCGCCACCAGGCCCGGCGGGTTTACAAAAGATATCTGGCGTTTGATGGCCCAGAAGGGTGTGGTTTCAAAATGGCAATCCCTGAATGGGAAAATCCGAGGAAACATGCTGTTTGAAAAAAAAGCAGCTGCCTGCCTGCTGTTTGGATTGCTTCCGGACCGGTTGCCCTTTACCCTTGAAGGGACCTTTCGGCCCCTGCGGTCCCTGCGATCGCTGGTCAAAGGAAAAATCACGGGGGTTGTGCTGGACCGCGTCCAATATGAGACCGTTAAAACCATGTCCATCGGCAAGAAGATCAAGGTCATACATATTTCCCGGGAACTGCCCACCAGCCCAGTGGTCTGGTTCGGGAGCATCAACGATTCAACGAAAAAACTGGCCGGCGTGCTTCAGGGCATGAAGGAAGATGCAAATGCCGCAAAACTCCTGACCCTTCTGCAGACCGACGGGTTTGGAACGGCCGATCCGGATTTGCTGCATTTCCGGTCCAGCCGTCGTAGCCACTTTGGCGGAGTTGACTTGGGCAAAAAAAATGATGCCTGTTTTATACCATAGTCTGTGGATTATCCTCCTGTTCCTGACGGCTTGTGCTCCGATCGAAGGAATGTCGCGGCATGAGACAGTTGTGGATAGCATTACCGGCGCCACGGAACAATCTTCTTTGTGGTCGCCCTGTACCCGAAACCAGGCGCTTGGGTGGGAACGGCAGAGCGAACAGGACCCGGGAGCGGCATTACAGGCCGCCCGCTGCTATGCCGTGCTGGCCCGGAACGGAACAAGTAAATCAGTACGGCTTGAAAATGCTGTAAAAGGACGTAACATAGCTGAAGCAGCTGTTGCGCGGGATCCGAAAAACCCTACGGCCCATTACCTGGCCGCTTACCTGGCCGGGCTGGAGGCTGAAAACCATCCCCTGAAGGGACTGAGCCTGGTGCCGGTCATCGAACGGGGCGCACTTGAAGCGTCCCGCTTGAACCCTGGACTGGATCACGGGGGCCCGGACCGGATGCTGGGGGAGCTCTATCTGCGGGCACCCGACCCCCCTGTGAGCATCGGGGATCTGGAAAAGGCCATTTTTCATTACCAACGCGCCGTTATGCAGGATCCCGATTTTGTTGAAAATCGTCTGGGGCTCGCGGAGGCCTACCTGGAAGACGAAGATCCGGGACCGGCCTGTGACCAGTTACAACGGATTTTGACCCGCGTGCCCCCCGCCAACGGCTGGGAAGGGCCATGGAGACAGACCCTGGGCCTGATGAAGCAACTGTGTGAAATGGAAACACAAGATAATTGAATATAAGGAGTTGTGTTAATTGGGAATCCCACTTATTCAAAAGGCGCGTATCGGCGCTTATGTCGGCAGAAAACGGTTCGGTTCAAACGGCAATGGACGATATTCTCTGGCGCTAATGCTGGAACCTCTTTTTAACTGCAACCTGGCCTGCATGGGCTGCGGAAAGATTGCTCATCCGGAGGAAATCCTTAAAAAACAGATGAGCCCGGAAGAGTGCATGGGCGCAATAGAAGAATGCGGTGCCCCCGTGGTGTGCATCGCGGGCGGGGAACCGCTCCTGCACCCGCAGATTGATGAAATCACTAAGGGCTTTGTGTCCCGGAAAAAATTTGTGTACCTGTGTACCAATGCCCTTCTGGTGCAAAAACGGATTCATGAATTTACACCCAGTCCTTATCTCACATTCAATGTTCACCTGGACGCGCTCAATGATCACCATGACGCAAGGGTGGGCCGAAAAGGGGTATTTGAAAATGCCATAAAGGCCATTGGGCTCCTGGTCTCCCAAGGGTTTCGGGTCACCACCAACACCACCCTGTTTAAGGGAGAAACTGCCGAGAGCGCGGGACAATTGTTTGATCTGCTGATGTCTCTTCAGGTGGAAGGCATGACCATCGCTTCTGCTTTTAAGTATGAAGATGCGCCGGATCAGGAACATTTTTTTAACCGGGATGAAGCCGTAGAATTATTTCGATCCATTTTTCTGCTGGGAAAAAACAAGCCCTGGCGCTTTAACCACAGCAGTCTCTATCTGGATTTTCTGGAAGGGAACCAGGATTACGCCTGCACCCCCTGGGGGAATCCCACGCGCAATATTTTCGGCTGGCAGAAACCCTGCTACCTCATTGACGACGGCTATGAAGCCACCTATCGGGGATTGATGGAAAACACCGACTGGTCAAAATACGGTGTGGGCCGGGATCCCCGATGCACCCACTGCATGCTCCACAGCGGTTTTGAGCCCACGGCAGTCATAGACTCCGCCAAAAACCCTCTGAAAGCCCTGAAGGTCTATCTGCGCCGCAACCGATAAACAACCGTAGGGGCAGGTCTTGTGCCTGGCCTATGGGTGCCCACAAGAGGCACCCCTACTGCCTGCCCAACACAGGAGAAAAAGAAAATGGAAGACGGAATGCATTACGAAGGCAACTGCATAAGACCCCCCAGCGAGGCCTACAGCATCCTGCTTCAGGTCACCTTGGGATGCTCTCACAATAAGTGTACCTTTTGCGGGACCTATAGCGACAAGCGATTTACCATCAAAGACGACAACATCATCCTGTCGGATATTCTATTTGCGTCACAGGTCATGAAACGGCAGGATAGGGTTTTCTTGATGGATGGGGATGCGCTGATTATTCCCCAGAAACGGCTCATGTGGATCCTGGACCGCATTCGCGAACACCTCCCCTGGGTAAAACGGGTGGGGGCCTACGCAAACGCCAAGGGCATCAAAATGAAAAGCGCTGATGATTTGAAGGCCCTTCGGGGAAACGGGCTGGGCATCCTCTATCTGGGCGTGGAAACAGGCGATGATGCCCTGCTCAAAAAGATCCGAAAGGGATCAACGGGCCAGCATCTCATCAAAATGGGCCGAAAAGTCCGGGAAGCGGGCATCAAGCTCTCCGTTACGGTGCTCCTGGGCATTGCGGGAAATGATCCGGCCCTATCCCTTCAGCATGCCAGGGCGACCGGGGATGTGCTTAGCGCCATGGATCCCAATTATGTGGGGGCCCTCACCGTTATGCTGATCCCGGGGACTGCGCTTTATGATGAATACAAGAGGGGCGAGTTTCAGCTGCTCAACGAACGGGAAACCCTGGTGGAACTGCGCGAGATGATTGCCCACACAAATCTTTCGAGAGGCATGTTTTTCTCAAACCACGCCTCCAATTACCTGCCCATCAAGGCCCGACTGCCCAGAGGCAAAGACACTGCTCTGGCGCAGATCGACAGTGCTCTGGCGGGCGACATCGACCTTCGGCCGGAATGGTCCAGAGCACTTTGATATTGCAGGAGAAAGCACATGAAAAGGGCAACCGGCTATTATCTCCATGGGGATTCGAGGTCTGATTGAATGAATTTTCTTCCCCCTGAATCGGAAACCGGTGCCTTCATCAATTTTCTTCCGGAAGAACTCCCCTCTCCACTTCTGAAGAAGCAGGTCAAGATCTGGATGGAAGAACGGGAATATGTTATCCGCGATGGGGATGAATCTCTGGTCTTCCAGGTGGGTCTCTCATTTGTGGCGGCTTTTTTCTACCGAATCCCCCTGTCCATGGGACCCGTTGACTGTTTCAGTCTTCAGGCTTACGCGCTGGGGCGATTCGGTGCTCAGTTCCTGGACGATGACGATCTGTCGTTGATCAACGAAAAACTAAAAATTGGACTTCTGGTGCGGGGCCACAAGCGGCAGATTCTGTTCACCTACAATGTGTTGGCCGAAGGGATAAATAGCCGGGTTTTCTACCGGACCCTCGACATTTTTAAACATGGACTGGACATGACGGACCAGCAGATTAATACCCTCATGTCAACCACGTGAACAATTTTTAAGGGATTGTGAACAGAGATTTTTTTGGAGCCACCGTGCGGAGTCGAACCGCAGACATCCTCATTACGAGTGAGGTGCTCTACCAACTGAGCTACGGTGGCCCAAAATTGAATTTACGCAATATGGTTGTTTTTTTTGAACGTGTCAACTATTTATTTCCTACCACAATCAAAATCCCATTTAAACCCCATTAATGTGTGAACGAGGAAAATCATGAAACCCCCCAAGGACTATGTTGTCTTTCCCCTGGACCTTCCCGACTACGATGGCGCCATGGGTTATGTGGAAACCCTCAAAGAAGATGTGGGTCTTTTTAAGGTTGGCCTTGAACTGTTCATCTCACAGGGCCCGAAGATCATCGATGCCATTCGGAATGTGAGCAGTGCCGGGATATTCCTGGATCTTAAACTGCACGACATCCCCGCCACGGTGCAACGGGCTTTCAGGGCTGCCAGCGCCCATAAACCCGCGTTTGTAACGGTTCACTGCGATGAAGGGGGAGAAATTCTTAAAAGTGTTGCGGAAAACAATTTGGGAAACACAAGAATCCTGGCCATCACCGTGCTCACCAGCCTCAACCAGGATAAACTGAAGATCCTGGGGTACAGAGATGAGTATGCAAACGATATTTCAGCCCTGGTCCTTCAAAAGGCGCGGCTGGCCAAAGATGCGGGGTGCCACGGGGTGGTCTGTTCCGGTCTGGAAGTGGGGATGGTCAAGCAAACCCTCGGACCCGATCTGATCGTCGTAACCCCCGGCATTCGTCCGGCCTGGACCCTTGTGGAGAAGGACGATCAGCAACGCATTGTCACCCCGGCGGACGCTGTCAGAAACGGATCCGACTATGTGGTCATCGGTCGCCCCATCCGGGATGCAAAAGATCCACGAGATGCGGCCAGGCGTGTGGCGGAAGAGATCGCATCAGCCTTTTAGAAGAGAACAATCTAAAGCGGCAAGCCGCAGTTTTAAGTTTAAAGTTTAAAAGTTTTAAGTTTAAAGTTTTTCAGTCAATGAACTTCTTGTTTTTTGTGACAGAAAACCAGGTGATACGGTACTAATAAAGAACTGTGAACCGTAGCATCATTTTTTCCTTGACACTTCGGGAAGCGTTGAAGATGCTGGATGCCCTGCTGGTGTTTCGGGACATGCAGGATGATGTCTGGGATGAAGTCTCGCTTTCTTCCATACGGATGGAGGGGTGAGGATTTATGGGATGTTTTTGTCCCTTTTAAATGTCAACCAAATTGATTGAGGAGGTATGGGGTATGAAAAAAGGAAAAGGGTTGTTTCTGGGGTTCTTGCTGGCGAGTCTTCTGGCCATGTTTCTACTGCCTGCAGGGGTGATGGCGGATTCGGGAAAGAAAATTCACTTGAAATTCAGCACATGGCACCCGCCGGCAAGCCGTGAAGTAAAAACCGTGTGGAAACCCATGCTGGCGGAACTGGAAAAGCGCAGCAACGGTCGCATTACGACCACGCTCTATGCGGGGGGCGCCCTGGGAAAGGGTCCGGAACATTTTGATATCGTCCGGAATGGCATGTCCGATATGGGATATTTCACCGCCACCTGGACCCCGGGCCGGTTTCCGCTGACCGACGTGCTCTCCTTCGCCGCCTGGGTGGATGGAAAAGATGTGGCAGTTGATATCGGAAACAAGGTGTACAAGGGCGCCCTGGAGGAAGAGTTTAAAGATGTGAAAGTCATTGAATTAAATGGCTGCATCCAGGCCTTTTTGTGGACCCGAAAACCGGTCAAAACCCTTGCAGATCTGAAAGGCCTGAAAATCCGTGCCCCCGGCGGCCTGCAGACCCAGTATATCAAAGCCCTGGGTGCAGAGCCGGTGTTCATGCCTCTGGGCGATGTGTATCTGGCCCTTGAAACCGGCACCATCGACGGCCTGGTGACCTGTCCGCCGCTGGTTTTGGCTTTCAAGCTCTTTGAAGTGGCCAAGTACGGTGTTGTTGCCACCTTCGGTTGTGTGTCCGAAGGGGTGATCATGAATAAGAAAGTCTGGGAAAGAACTCCGGATGATCTCAAAGTCATTATCGAAGAAGTGGCCAGCAATCCCTTCCGTACCACGGGCGGTCTAAGCCAGAGTGTGTACAAGACCATGATGAAGGAAATCGCGGCAAAGGGCGTAACACTGTACAAACTGCCCCCCGACCAGGAAAAGAAATGGTTCGCTCGTTTTCAGAATGTGACCAAAAAATGGGTGGCGGATCTGGAAGCCAAGGGCCTTCCTGCTAAAAAGACGGTCCTTATATACGATCAGGCGGCAACAGAAGCAGGGGTCATCTGTGTGGCCATGCCGCCCGAATGGAGGAAGTAGGGGCGCCCAGTTTAAAACCGGATCATTCGCCCTGTACACCCGTCATTAAGGGAACTGTGAGACCATGCGCAAGTTTATACAAAAAATGACATTTTCACTAAGCTTTGTGGGGATGTTTTTCCTGATCCCCATGATGCTCCTGACCACCGGAGAAGTGGTGGGCCGGGCCGTCTGGTCCCGGCCCATCCCCGGTTCCATGGAATTGTCCAGCTACATGCTGTCCATATTTGTGTTGCTGGGGATTGCTTACACCCACCAGGTGGGAGGGCATGTGCGTGTCACCATGCTGGTATCGCGAATTCCGGTAAAAGCAGCCCTGGTGTTGCAGGTTCTGACCACGTTACTGAGCCTGTTTATCATCGGGGTCATGGCGTGGCAGGGCTGGGTGGTGGGCATGGAAGAGCGCACGGTTTCCGACATGCTGCGCGTGCCCCAGTTCCCTTTCAGGATGCTGGTGTCGGTGGCCGGATTTTTTCTTTTCCTGGAACTGCTGCTTGACCTGGTGGGTTCCATGCAAAAACTAATCAGGAGTTGATTGTGGATCCCGTAACCGCCGGCATCATCGGCACGGCTTGCGTGTTTCTCCTGCTTTTCCTCGGGATGCATATCGCTTATGCATTGATGTTTGTGGGATTTGCGGGTGTGGCCTACCTGTCCAGTTTTGAAGCGGCACTCCCCATGGTGTCCCGAACCGTCTATGAGGTGTCCTCTTATTTCCCTTACACGGTGATTCCCCTTTTCATTGTGATGGGGGGATTTGCGGGAAGTTCGGGCATGACCAAAGATTTGTACAACACCTTTGATAAATGGCTGCGCCGGATGCCGGGCGGGCTCGCCGTGGCCACCATCGGTGCCTGTGCCGGCTTTGCCGCGGTTTCCGGGTCATCGGTTGCCACGGCAGCCACCATGGGTACCGTGGCCCTGCCCGAAATGGAACGATACAAATACCATCCCCGGCTGGCCACCGGCAGCATTGCGGCAGGGGGTACGTTGGGGTTTCTCATTCCCCCCAGCATCGGATTCATCGTGTACGGCATGCTCACCGAGCAATCCATTGGAAAGCTGCTGGTGGCAGGCATCATCCCCGGGCTGCTCCTGGCCCTGGCTTATGTGGGGATTGTGGTGCTTATGGTAAAAATGAATCCGGAGTTGGCGCCGGCCAACCCGGAATCCGTTTCCTGGCGCGTCAAATTTGCGTCCCTTCTGAAAGTGTGGGAACCGTTGGCGGTGTTTCTGCTGGTCATGGGGGGGATTTACGGCGGGTTTTTCACGCCCACGGAAGCGGGCGCCATCGGGGCGACGGTGCTGCTTTTGATCGCGCTTTTTAAAAAGAAACTCACCTGGAAAAATCTCGTAGAAGCCCTTCAGGAATCAGTGCGCATCTCGGTCATGGTGTTGTTTCTCGTGGCCGGCGCCAATGTTTTCAGCTATTTCCTGGCGCTTTCCACCATTCCCATGCAGGTGGCTGAATGGGCCGGATCCCTGGCGGTTTCCCCCTATGTGATCCATACGGTCATCATCGTCATGTATATGTTTCTGGGTTGTTTTCTGGACGCCATCAGTATGATGGTCCTGACCATGCCGGTGATTTATCCGGTAATTCTGGCATTGGGGTTCAACCCCATCTGGTTCGGCGTGATCGCTGTATTGATGATGGAAGCGGGACTCATAACCCCGCCCATGGGGCTGAATATTTTTACGGTGGCCGGTGTGGCAAAGGGGGTCCCGGTGGAAACCATTTTTCGAGGGGTAGCGCCCTTTCTGCTGGCTATATTTGCGGTGGTGGCGCTGGTTACCGTGTTTCCGGATCTGGCGCTCTTTCTGCCGGATATGATGACGAGATGATAAAAAAAGCTGTTAGCTAAGGCGGCAAGCCGCAGTTTAAAGTTCAAAGTTCAAAGTTTAAAGTTTTAGGTTCTAGGTTTTAGGTTTTTCAGTCAATCAACTTCTTGTATTTTGTGTTAGAAAACCAGGTGATGAGGTACTAAACTTGAGGAGATATGCATGGCCATGTTAGATGAAGTCCAACAACACTACGGTAAACTGAAATTTCTGATCAATGGGGAGTGGGTGGAATCCAAGTCGACCGAGATCCATGAAACCACCAACCCCGCTACGGGAGAGGTGATTGCCGAATTCCCCACCGCTACCCGGGATGAAGCCCTTGCGGCGGTGAAAGCGGCCCATGATGCGTTTCAGACCTGGAAAGATGTCCCCATGCGGGAGCGGGCGCGGCTGATGTTCAAGATGCACGCCAAATTTGAGGAGCACTATGAAGACATGTGCCGCATCCTCACCCAGGATCACGGCCGGACCATCGGCGAATCAAGAGGCTCCGTCAGCCGGGTCATTGAAAACCTGGAGTCGGCGTGCTCCGCCCTGTACGGTCTGGTCAAACGAAATGAACACCTGGATCAGCTGGCCAACGGCATCGATCAGTACCTGGTGTGGGAGCCCCTGGGCGCCTTTTTGATCATCACCCCGGGCAACATCCCCATGCACGCCTGGTCGTCCTTTGTGCCCTATGCCCTGGCTGCCGGGTGTACCGTGGTGGTCAGCCCCAGCCGGCAGGATCCCGTGGCCGCGGAAACCATCTCCCGGGTTGCCCAGGAAGCAGGCTTCCCCCCCGGCGTCATCAATGTGGTCCATGGCGGACGGCAGATCAATCAGGAAATCCTGTCCCAGCCGGAGATCAAGGGCGTGGGATTCATCGGAAGTAACCGGGCCGGCCACGAACTCTTTGAACTGTGCGGAAAGCTCAGAAAAACGTCTTCCATCAACGGCAATGGTAAGAACATGCTGGTAATTATGCCTGACGCAGACCTGGATGAATCGGTGCGGTGGCTTACGCGGGCCTGCTTCGGCATGACGGGCCAGCGTTGCCTGGGCGTGGACAATGTGGTGGTGGTGGGGGACATCTATGACGAGATTAAAGAGAAATTCGTTGCCGCCGCTCAAAGCATGAAGATGGGTTACGGTCTGGATGAAAGCACCCAGATGGGACCCTACGCCACCAAGAGCGGGAAAGACAATGTCCTGGAGTGGATCGACCGTTCCCTTTCGGACGGCGCGAAAATGGTTATGGATGGGCGATCCGTAACAGTAGACGATTATCCCGACGGTCACTTCCTGGCCCCCACCATCCTTGAAGGTGTGAATGTGGACATGCCCATGGCCAAGGAAGAAGCCTTTGGGGCGGTGTCCGCCCTCATTCGGGGCGAAAGTCTGGACCAGGCCATTGAATGGATCAACACTCGGACCAACCTGGGCCATTCCGCGGCCATCATGACCCAGAGCGGGAAAAATGCTCGGAAAATGATCCGCGAAGCCAATGTGGGCAACGTGGCGGTGAACCTGGGCGTGGCCCAGCCCTATGCCTTTTTCCCGCTGGGATCCCGTCGGGAGTCCTTTGTGGGAACGGCTAAATCACGCATGGCTTCCATGCGCATGTTCATGGATGAAAAAACCGTGGTAACGCGGTGGGTGTGAAAATTGCGGCGTGTGGATCGGGGAGTGACAACGCCAAACGCTGCTTAACATGTTAAAAAATGGAGGGAATATGAAAAAGACAAAACGTTGCTTCGGCTTTTTTCTGGGACTTCTGGTCATTACGCTGTCGCTCTCTTCTGCCCAAGCCTGTGTCGACTGCTCTGCAGTGGGGAAAATCGGTGCTATTGTGGTGGACATGCAGGGAGATTTTACCACCCATAAAAAAGGGTCCCTTGCGGTTAACGGAACGGATGAAGCATTTGTGCAAAAGGTTGAAAAAGAGACAGAGGCGTTGGCGGAGCATGGGTTTGTCATTTTTGGAACCCAGGATTGGCACCCGGCGGACCATGTTTCATTTTTTAACAACCATGACGGAAAAAAACCTTTTGAACTGATAAAAGTCAATGGAAAACCGCAGGTTTTGTGGCCGCCCCACTGTATTCAGGGAACGGAAAACGCCCGGGTTCTGGTGAACAATAATCTTTTTCTGGCCATTGTGAAAAAGGGCAAGGATTCTCGCTACGACAGCTATTCCGGCTTTCAGGATGACGGCGGGGCCAAAACGGAAATGAGCAAGATCTTAAAACGTAACGGTATTCAGAAGGTGGTGGTATACGGCATTGCCACGGATTACTGTGTTAAAGCCACGGCCATGGACGCGAGAGATGCCGGGTTCAAGGTTATTGTTGTGGAAGACCTGTGCAAGGGTGTGTCGCCCGAGACCACCGAGAAAGCCATGGAAGAGATGAAGGCGGCCGGTATTACGGTGCTTAAAACAATGGATCTTAAAAAAATCAGGGATCTGTAAACCTCCATAAGGAATATCCGCGGTATGAAAACCTATTCTGTGCTTCCCATCCAGTTTACGCTGAATGGTGAAAAAACCAGGCTCGAAGTGGGTGCCCGTGAATCCGCCCTTTACGTGATTCGGGAACGGTTATCCCTCAAGGGGACCAAAGAAGGGTGCGGCATGGGGGAGTGCGGGGCCTGCACCATTGTAGTGGACGGAAAAAACGTCAATGCCTGCCTCATGGCGGCACCCCAACTGGACGGTCGGGTCGTCATAACCGTTGAAGGCCTTAGCAGTGAAGAAAGCCTTCATCCCTTGCAGGAAGCATTTCTGGACCGTCATGGGGTCCAGTGCGGCTTCTGTACCCCCGGACTCCTCATGAGCGCACAAGCGCTCATCCAGGGAAACCCCCGGCCCACGCATCAACAGGTGGTGGAGTCCATAAGCGGCAATCTGTGCCGGTGTACGGGATATCAACAGATTGTTGGTGCCATTGAAGACGGAACGAAGAAAACCGGTGGGGAGGTATAGACCCTTGACCCCGCCGGCCTACGCAAGACCCGAAAACCTGGATGAAGCCCTCCTTTTTCTGAAAAATCATGGTGCCGATACGTGTCCCCTTGCCGGGGGAACGGACGTGATGGTGGATCTGCGGTCGGGGAAACTGGAAACCCCATACCTGCTGGATATTTCCCGCCTTCCGGACCTTCAGGGGATCGCGGTTTCAGAAGAAGGCCTGTCCATCGGCGCCGGCGTCACCATCAGCGAGATTTATGCATCCCCCCTGGTAGCGGAACACGCCCCTTCCCTGATCAAATCGTGCGCCTTTTTCGGCAGCCCTCAGATTCGAAATGTGGCCACCATGGGCGGCAATGTGGGCAACGCTTCTCCTTCAGCGGACACGGCGCCGTCCCTGCTGGTGCACGGGGCCAAGGCCATACTGGCAAGCGAAAGCGGGAAACGAACCGTGGCGGTGGAGGACCTTTTTGTGGGTCCATACCGAAGCGGCATCAGACCCCATGAACTGCTTCTCCGCTTTATCCTGGAACCCGCCGGGAGAAGGCTCAGCGATTTTCAGAAAATCGGCCGGCGTAAATCGCTGGCCATTTCCCGGATGAGTATGGCCGTGCTGGCGGATCGCGAAAAGGACGGATCTTTTGCTTCTATTCGACTGGCGCTGGGTTCCGGCACCCCGACCCCCATGCGCATGGGGAGAGTGGCGTCTTTTCTCGCGGGGAAACACCCGGATCCCCAAACACTTGAAGCGGGAGCCCGGCTGATGGCAGCGGAAATGATCCGTGTTACGGGCATAAGACCTTCCACGATTTACAAGGAAAAGGCGGTCCAGGGACTGTTTCTGCGGATGCTTGGATCCCTGTTGGAAAGTGATGCCGTATGAAAAGCAATGATTCAATCGGTAAAAGTATTCCCAGAATCGGCGCCATTGAGCGACTGCTGGGAAAACCCGTCTTCAGCGCGGACAAGGAACTGGATCACCCCCTGGTGCTGAAAGTGCTGCCCAGCGACCGGGATCACGCCCGTATTGTAAAGGTGGATACGGCGGATGCCGTCCGGCTCAAAGGGGTTGTGAGGATTTTTACGGCTGAAGACATTCCGGGAAAAAATATCACCGGCATTATTAACAAAGACCGGCCGCTCTTAGCGGAAGATAAGGTGCGTTCCAGGGGAGATGCGGTGGCCCTGGTGGCTGCGGAAAACAGTCATGTGGCAGAAAAAGCCGTGAGCAGAATTCGCATCACATACGAAGATATGCCATCAGTCCATGATCCGGAAGAAGCCCTGGAACCGGATGCCCCGAAAGTACACGATAAGGGAAACCTGCTCTTTACCCGAAAAATCAAAAAAGGGGACCCGGAAAAGGCCTTTGAACAATGCGCCGTGGTGGTGGAAAAAACCTACCGGACCTCTTTTCTGGAGCATACCTATCTGGAACCGGATGCGGGCGCAGGCTACGTGGCACCGGACGGAAGACTGGTGATTCTCGCATCTACCCAGAACCCCCATTACGATCACAGCGAGGTGGTTTCCCTGCTGGACGTGGCTTCAGAGCAGGTCCGCATTATTCAGGCGGCCACGGGCGGGGGGTTCGGGTCAAAACTGGACCTCAATGTGCAGGGGTTTATCGGTCTGGCCCTGTATCATCTCAAAAAACCGGTGACGTGTATCTTCACCCGGGAAGAAAGCTACCGCATGACCGCCAAGCGTCACCCCCTCAAAATGGTCTTTAAAACCGGAGCGGACAAAAACGGTCGTCTCATGGCCATGACCGCGAAAATAATCTGTGACACAGGGGCCTATGGCTCCTACGGACTGGCCGTGGCATCCCGGGCCCCGGTGCATGCCACCGGTCCCTATGAAATGGATCATGTGGATGTGGAAGCCTTGTGTGTATACACGAACAATCCTTTTGCCGGGGCCATGCGGGGGTTTGGCGTTCCCCAGGCCGCTTTTGCCCATGAATCCCAGATGGATCTTCTGGCGGAAGCCCTCCATATGGACCCCCTTGAAATCCGGCGGGTCAACGCCCTGAAAGCCGGATCCCGGACCGCCACCCGCCAGACGCTGCAAGAGAGCGTGGGAATCGGTCAATGTCTCGACGCGGTCGGGCCCCACTATGAAAAAGCCATGAAAGACTGGGTTCATGGGGAAACGGATCTTTCCAAACAGCGGGGCGTGGGTGTGGGCGCCATGTGGTACGGCATCGGCAACACGGGGGTGCAGAATCCTTCCACGGCCCACATGGAGATGGATACGGAAGGTCGCATTACCCTCTATACCGGTTGTGCGGATATCGGCCAGGGATCCACCACGGTGTTGAGCCAGATTGCGGCCCAGGTGCTGGGGATTTCCCCGGAAGACCTTCAAACGGTGGTGGGGGATACGGCCCGGACTTCCAATGCGGGCGCGACCTCCGCCAGTCGCCAGACCTATATTTCGGGAAACGCCGTGAGGGATGCCGCGGAAAAGCTGGCGGAAGTGCTTTTGACCGAAGGAGTGGATCTGCTGAAAAAGCCGAAAGCGGATCTGGTCCTGGCAGGCGGATATGTGGCGGAGCAAAGGAACCCGAAGCACAGGGTATCCTTTTCAAAAATTGCGGCCCGGGCAACAAAGCGGGGCATCCCCCTTCGTTGGCAGGGATATTTTGATCCGCCCACCGTTCCCCTGGACCCGGAAACCGGCAAAGGGGCTCCCTATGCCACCTACGCCTATGCGTGCCACGTGGCTCTGGTGACGGTGGACGTCCTCACCGGGGAAGTGACCGTTGATAAAGTCATCGCAGCCCATGATGTGGGTCACGCCATTCATCCTGAGTCGGTGGTGGGCCAGATCTGTGGCGGCGTAGCCATGGGGGTGGGTTTCGCTGTGATGGAAGAGTACGATCCGTCAAAAACCGAATCCATGAAGGACTATTACATCCCCACTTCCAGCGACATGCCGAAGGTGGTTCCCATTATTATTGAATCCCCTGAGCCCACCGGGCCTTTCGGCGCCAAAGGCGTGGGGGAACCGGCGCTCATCCCCACGGCGCCGGCCATCATCAACGGTATTACCAATGCCCTCGGCGCGCGCATTTATCACCTGCCCGCCAACCTGGAACGGGTTCTGGGCGCCAGCATTCAATCCGGAAATTTCAGCCTGAAGGAGGGTGCCTAAATGGCCAGTGTTGTACTCAAAAATATTCAGACCATCGTCAGCGGAGACATTCAAAACCCCATCATTGAGGGAGACGCCATTCGTGTGGCGGACGGCCTCATCAAGGAGGTCGGTTTTTTATCAGATATGGAGATCAAAGAAGGGTGTGACATCATCGACTGCAACCAAATGACGGTTACACCGGGTCTCATCGACTCCCACTGTCATGTGGTACTGGGAGACTACGCCCCGCGCCAGCAACAGATCGGTTTCCTGGACAGTGAAGTGCATGGGGGTGTCACTACCTTTATATCCGCAGGGGAAGTGCACCTGGCGGGACGGCCCAAAGATCCGGCGGGAACCAAGGCTCTGGCCATCCTGGCGGCCAAGGCCTTCAATAATTTTCGTCCCGGCGGCGCCAAAGTGATCGGCGGCGCTTTGATTCTCGAAAAGGGCCTGACCCGTGAAGATTTCGAAGAGATGGCCCGGGAAGGGGTCCGCGTGGTGGGAGAAATCGGGCTTGGCAGCGTCAAAGACCCGGCCGATGCGGCCCCCATGGTGAAGTGGGCCAAAGAACTGGGCATGACCGTCATGATGCACACGGGGGGCACCTCCATTCCGGGCAGCAGCACGGTGACGGCGGAGCAGGTCATACAGACGGACCCCCATATTGCATCGCACATTAACGGCGGCCCCACGGCGGTGGCGCTGGAAGAAGTGAAGCAACTGGTGTATGAAACGGGGCTGGCCCTGGAGATCGTGCATTGCGGCAATCCGAAAATAGCCGTGGATGCTGTCAGTCTCTGTATTGAAGCGGGAGCCCTGGACCGGGTGATTATCGGAAACGACGCCCCTTCAGGCACCGGCGTTATCCCCTTGGGCATCCTTCGGGTCATCAACCAACTGGCCAGCCTGACCCTCCTTAAACCGGAAGAAGCCATCTGTATGGCCACGGGCAACACGGCCCGACTTTACAACCTGAACCGGGGTGTGATTGCGGTGGGTAAAGAGGCGGATCTGGTGATCATGGATGCGCCCATGGGATCCGTGGGGGACAATGCCTTGAGCGCTATCGAGGCGGGTGACGTGCCCGGCGTGGCCATGGTGCTGGTGGACGGTCAGGTGGTGGTGGGTAAAAGCCGCAATACGCCGCCCACCAAAGGAACGGTTTCTTTTATCGGTTAGAAGAAGGGCGGACACACAGGTCCGCCCCTACAGGAACGTGCGCATTATAATTGCCCGGGTAGGGGCAGACCTGTGTGTCTGCCCGGTTGGTTTGGATGGTTGAATAATATGATTATTGATGTTGAAAAATGCATCGGTTGCGGGTTCTGTGTCCGGGACTGTCCTGTTGAGGCCGTTCATCTGGTGAAGAAAAAGGCGGTAATCGAAGATCACTGCACCCAGTGCGGGGCCTGTCTGAAGGTATGCGAGCAGGATGCTTTGACGCGGGATTCTATCCCGGCCCCCGGGTCTGTCACCTGCGAT
>JABGPV010000990.1 GCA_018644785.1 Deltaproteobacteria bacterium
AAACACCCGGCCATCATTCTTGAAGCCACCCTGGCCGCCGTTTCCCTTGGCGGCATATACCTGGTAGCCGGATTGGTTGTTCTCTTCAGCTCGCCGGTTGAAAATCAACTGGCCTCCGTCATCAGTATCGGCAACGTCAACAATGTGCTGGTGCTCGTATTTGCCGCCGAATTCTTCGGACCGCTTGAGCCAACCCTTGCGGCCATGTATATGATACCCTTTTTCGGGCTGATTTTTCCTCTGAGGATGTACCGAAGAATCAGGGAAAGGTGACCGGATGAATCTAACGTTTCCGGATCAAAAAGTCTCAAATTGGTGTCTCGTAACGAAAGCACCATGCGTCTCTTTTTGGAACAACCATCTCAAAATAAGGCGATTTGAATTGAGCAGTACCGAACCGAAAAGTGGGAACCTTCCATCGCGATAATGATGGATAACAAACAATACTAATATGTTAGCATTCCCCATGAACCTTATTTGGGGAAATTCTCATTTTCAGCATGG
>JABGPV010000991.1 GCA_018644785.1 Deltaproteobacteria bacterium
CAGCCCATGGGGAAAGCTTTGTGGCGGGAACCCTGGGCATCCGCCTGGGCGGTCCCACAACTTACGGCGACAAAACAAAGGATAAACCCTGGCTGGGAGAGGGCTTAGCGGATGCGACACCCTCGGATATCGTGAAAACCATGTGGCTTCTCTGCGCTGCCGCATGGGCCGCCATGGGGTTTGCCAGCATCCCCCTGGTATGGCGCTGCTGACTCCGCCAATCCGGCCGTCGTAGCCACTTTGGCGGAGTCGGCAGTGGCTACGACGGCTGGATCTGAAAAGGAGAAAAGATCAATCGTCTCCCCGGATCGAGAACATTGTCCGGGATCTCCACATCTTCCAGCGTTACCCATATTTTTCGGTTCTCACCCTGCAGCTGATGCCGTGGGCCAGCATATTCTCATAGTTACAGGCCCTTTCGCAGACCTTTGCTATTTCCAGTGATGCCGCTTTGGAGGCGTACTGATAGGTGACGGTCTTTACGAATTTGCCCACATAGAGCC
>JABGPV010000992.1 GCA_018644785.1 Deltaproteobacteria bacterium
AGGCACGGAAGCATATCCCTATGGATGGTACGGATGCACTAATGGATTTTCAAATTCTGGGAGAGGATCCTAAGGAGATGGACAAACTCAATGTGCTTCTGGTTGCTTCCACTCAGAAAAATCTTGAGAATCACCTCAAAATGATCAAAAATTTTGGGTTAAGACCAGGTATCGTAGATACTGAGGCAGTGGCCATGGCAAACTCATATGTGATCGAACATGGATTACCTGAAGATGGCGCTAACGTGTTTTTGAACATCGGTGCTGTATCTTCTACTTTGGTAGTCTGGGGTCGTCAGGCACCATTCTTTACCAGAGATATTCAAATTGGTGGTCATCATTTTACCAGGGAATTGGTTGAGAAAAAGGAAATCACCTATCAGGAAGCCGAAAAAATCAAATGTGATCCTGAATTCAATGAACTCACATTGAAGATTTCAGGCGCTGAACAGAAGGACTTTACAGTCAGCGTCGCGGAACATACCATTTATGATAATCTTGT
>JABGPV010000993.1 GCA_018644785.1 Deltaproteobacteria bacterium
GATTCAAGCCGTCCAAGGACGACGCGTACGTGTCGGTCAAGCAGGTTCGCCAGTTTGATCTCCGAAAGGGTGACCACCTGACAGGTAGCTCCCGACCGGCCAACCGCAGCGAGAAGAACCCGGCGCTACTCAGCATCGAATCGGTGAACGGCAGGCCCCCCGAAGAGGCAAAGGGCCGCCCCCGCTTTGAGGACCTCACCCCGCTGTTCCCCGATGAGCGACTGCGTCTCGAGGTCGAGGGTGACTCCGACAACATGACCGCCCGGATCGTCGACCTGATCTCCCCGATCGGCAAAGGCCAGCGAGGCCTCATCGTGTCGCCGCCAAAGGCTGGCAAGACCACGATCATGAAGACCATCGCAAGGTCCATTGAGACCAACCACCCCGAGGTGAAGCTCATCGTCCTCCTCGTCGACGAGCGCCCCGAGGAGGTGACCGACATGCGCCGCTGGCTGAGAAATGGCGAGGTCATGGGCTCTACCTTTGACCGGCCCAGCGATG
>JABGPV010000994.1 GCA_018644785.1 Deltaproteobacteria bacterium
CGCCGAGAAACGCACCATTTTCCATGCGTTTCTTATCCAGCACATATCCTTTTATCGCAAACTCTCTCAGCACCCGCGTTGCCCACTGACGAAACTGGGTGGCGCGCACCGAATTTACCCTGTAACCCACTGAGATGATGGCATCCAGATTGTAGAAATCCACGGTCCGGGACACTTCACGTTTTCCTTCAATTTGAACTATCCGGAATTTCCGGATAGTTGATTCCGGGGCAACTTCTCCCTGCGCATAAATGTTCTTGAGATGTTCATTGATGGTGCGCACATCCACATTGAACAGGGTTGCCATTAACTTCTGGGAAAGCCAAACGCTCTCATCCTCATAACGCGCCTCAATGCTCTGCTCACCGGCCTGCCCCGTGAACACCAGAAATTCCGCAGTGCTATTGCGGATCAGTTTTTTTTCGTCTTTGCTCATATCGCCTTCACCTCCGTACCCTACGACATCTGCTTGAGGATCTGTTCGACGTTGCTTTTAACGGC
>JABGPV010000995.1 GCA_018644785.1 Deltaproteobacteria bacterium
CCCAGCAGCAACAAAGTGCGAGAAGCGATTTTTAATATCATCGGACACGATCTTTCCGGTTCACGGGTACTGGACCTGTTCTCCGGCACAGGACTTCTCGGTATTGAAGCATTGAGCCGGGGCGCAGCCCTTGCTCTTTTTGTGGATCGTGCAAAACAATCCCTTGCGCTCATCAAGAAAAACCTTGTGCTGTGTGGATATGAACAATCAGGGCATGTATGTAAATGGGATCTGTCGAGAGGACTTCCTAAGAGCCGCCCTTTCCTCAGTACAACATATGACCTGGTGTTTCTCGATCCGCCCTATGGAAGCGACCTGGTGGTGGGGTTAATGGAAGCGTTATCCGTTTCAGCACACTTGGAGCCGGGGGCCCTTATGGTTTTTGAATCCTCCAAGGCTGTAGCGACAGAGCACGTCTTATCTCTGCACCTGATTGAAACCCGGATTTATGGAGATACCAAACTCAGTTTTTTTAGAAAAGGGGACTATTCATGAAAAAAA
>JABGPV010000996.1 GCA_018644785.1 Deltaproteobacteria bacterium
AGCGTGCAAATAATGAAACAGATTCCGAGTTTGATCGAGAACACGTAACGCCTTATATTCGTAATTCTGATAGCTTTTCAAAATCCTCAATGCAACATACTAAAGATTTGTCCAATCAGCGATGGTCAGTAGATGAACCGGAAGATTTGGCTGTGGTGACTAATATATTTGAATATTTTTCACCTAATATGTTATTTGATTGGAGGCAGGTGTTAGAATTAAGAAGGTCACAGCCTGCACTATTTGCAGAAAATCAACAAATTAAAAATAATGAGGGTGCAACTATGGGTACAGGGCAAAAACTTTATAAAAGAGCGAAAAGGGTTATTCCTGGCGGTAATATGCTGCTTTCCAAAAGGCCAGAAATGTTTTTGCCAGAAAATTGGCCATCATATTTTTCTGAGGCGAAAGGCTGTAAAGTATGGGATTTAGACGGTTCTGAGCTTATTGATATGTCAATAATGGGCATTGGCACAAATAGCTTAGGGTATGGTCATGATG
>JABGPV010000997.1 GCA_018644785.1 Deltaproteobacteria bacterium
CTATTTATCAACTACATTATCCGAACAACAAGCTCACCAGTGCCTCCACCGACCTCAGCCAGGACCGAAAAACTTTCAGGCGTCTGGTGGAGCGCTTGGTTCGCGATTCTGAATAAACGTGGTCTGTCCCCTATTATTCCATTTTCTCCACAAAAAATAGTTGACAAAAAAATATATATACTGTCCCCGGAATACACCATGAGCAGACCCAGATTTTCCATCCGCTCATCTTCGGCGAACACTACCTGTCGATTATGACTCCGCTGGATGATATGGTGCGGACAGTTTGGTATGACCAATCGAGCTCGCCTGGGCATGACAACATCTTGCCACGAAGCTTTAATGAATGTCAAAAATAAATCTGTCCCCTTTTTCTTTGTTATAAAACTCATGAATTTCTTGCTTCCGCAAAAATTCAGAGGATGTTCAAAATTCTGTGTCAGTTGACTGAACACTCCCCCATCGCCTCATCCAATACTTTTCGAACCGTTTTTGCGAGG
>JABGPV010000998.1 GCA_018644785.1 Deltaproteobacteria bacterium
GGTCTCCCCCCTACCTCCCAATCTTTTGAGGCGCACGTTCCCGTAGGGGCGGACCTGCGTGTCCGCCCTTCTGTCCGTACCCATCCGGTAGCCTTTTTGTGCCGCACCCTGCGAATCGAGCGTGTCAGCGAAAATGCCCTAGATAAAGCGCGGCCACCCGATCCGCCACCCGATCCCAATCGTGCTTAAGAGCACGGTTACGAGCACGGTCTCCCATCTTAAGCAAGTTTTCCGCATTCGAAAGAAAATCGATTTTTTCAGACAATTCAACAGCCGTCGGAGGGTCACTCAGCACAAACCCCTCGACGCCGTCATTAACCAGGTCCCTGGCTCCCACGGTTTGGCTGATGATCACCGGCAGCCCGGCGGCCATGGCTTCCAGAACCGCCATGCCGAAGGTATCGTAAACCGACGGCATGGCAAAAATATCACTGGCACCATAGTATTTTTCAACCTCGCGGGTCACGCCCGCAAAAATGACACGGTCTGCCACACCGTAT
>JABGPV010000999.1 GCA_018644785.1 Deltaproteobacteria bacterium
TATCACATCTGGCAATATCCTTGGCTCCAGACAACGTGCATTAGGTCAGCATCGCACGCCCGCTAATATTATTCAAGACTGGAATATCTAATATTCACTTTTTGCATGTAATATCAAACTGATGCTTAATATAGGGATTGTTCACTTTTGGATTAACAATCTGAAAAGGAGCCGACCACAAAATGTTGGGGCTATTTCCCTCCAGCTTTTGTGGTTCGGAAAAGGAAAATCTCCTTATGATAATGCCGCCGCCAACCTCGTCCTATATCGCTAACCACACACACCTATCCAGCTAAGTTAGATTCTTAACACCCACTCTGTGAGGATTATCTTTACTGTGACCCTAAATACCCAAGTCGGGCCCTAAAAAAGCAAAGCCTTATCATATCATCCCATGATACTGATGGATTTGTTTTTTTGTGCAGGTGTAGCCTGTGGTTGAGTTTTGGTTATTTGCTTAATGCGAGGCTCCTGCTTTTTCATAATTATCTGACGTCGCT